>JBFHVM010000188.1:0-6645 GCA_041589495.1 Oleiphilaceae bacterium
ACTGCGCCGAGTCACCCCGGTCACAGGCTTCCATCATTTCAGTCCATTCCGCCGGGAAAGCCTCAAGGCCGCCATAGTAATCCCATACTACGCGCGCCGCTGAGGGTGCCTTGGGGTCGATGATATGGTTATCAACTTTTTCGTTACGCAGGGTTTCTGATAGGTGATGGTCAAAGGCTAAATGGACGCCTGGCACATAAGGCAGGTTGGTCGAAATATCGTTATCGGTGACTTCGATTTTGCCATCCTGCATATCTTTGGGATGCACGAATTTGATGTCGTTGATCATATCGAGATGCTTGAGCAGAACAGCACACACCAGACCGTCAAAATCGCTGCGCGTGATTAGGCGGAATTTTCCTTCAGACATAGTTCACTCCTCTAACTTTTTGTGTTCTTCCGGCAATCCTTTCGAATGCATGGCGAGAAGTATAGTCAAGCAAGATAATTAGAATACGATATTTTTGTGACGAGACGTAAAGCTGCCTTAGTCACCCTGCCTCACGGTTTTTGCCCCGTTTTCAACCTCCACCAGCACTTCATTACGCCTTAAAAATGGCAGTGTCCAGGGTGGATCGTAACCTGCAAATGTAAACGCACCCCGCACCTCATAGGGCTGCTGACTTAACCAGGCTTTCAAGTTGGCAGTTTCTTCACCAAAACGCTCTTGACTCCAAAACCCGGTAAATGTCACTACCGCAACGAGTCGTTCTGACTGGTCAATGATTGTGACTTTGGGATGAGTAGGCGCAGGAGCATTGGCCGCACTGTATTGCGCTGGTAACACAAAGGCCAATTGCCATTCTCCGTTTGGATCTGGTGAGGTGCTTGCAAACACCGGACTCGTCATGGCGATATCTTGCCCCTGATCGGCATGGCTTTTCGCCGACAGGACCGGGGCGGTCATGGAAATTTCTTCTTTGCGCGTGTTATCACCAGAAATGTAGTCAAAAAGGCGATTGAAGGTTTCGCTGTTAGCCTCGTCAAAGTTATCAGCCTGTGCTGAGGTGACCGCCATAGCAAGCGGTGCGTAGCGGCGCAGCTCATAATCGTCTTCTTGCAAAAGCACTTCATATTGGGCCTGCTCCACTGAGTGCAACCCAAACAACGAGCAGCCCTGCAGAGCAATACTTAGCACAAGCAGAACGATGGTTTTGGTATAAACAGTCTTCATTGGTGATCAGCTCCCTCTCCTGTCGTTGGTTCGAATCGAAAGCCCAAACCGTTTCGCTAGGGTAAAGACGCATCAGATGGCTTGATAGATCACCGGGGCCATTAAAAGGCCTTCATAACAACTGCTCGGCTTCTTGGCTGGTGACCAGCTGCCGGTATCGATTAAGGCGATAGTCGTAGATCACGCTAAAGGCCAACACATTTTGCACGTAGGAGCGGGTCTCACGAAAGGGAATGGTTTCTATCCAGGCATCAAAGGGCAAGTTGTTCTGGGTGGTTTCGAGCCACTTTTTCACGCGATGCGGCCCTGCGTTATAGGCGGTGGTGGCCAGTATGCGGTTGCCTTCGAACTTTTTGAGTAATGTTTTTAAGTAGTTACTGCCCAGTTCGATATTGGTTTCGGGTTGCAGCAAGTCGGCCTTACGCACTTTTAGCCCCAATTCCCGAGCACTGTCTTTGGCCGTCCCCGGCATAAGCTGCATCAGGCCCAAGGCTCCTGCCGACGACTTTGCGTCGGGCGAGAAGGCGCTTTCCTGACGCGCGATGGCATATAGCCAGGAGGCATCGAGCTGCTTGGACTGTGAGGCATCGAGTATCTTGTGTTTGTAGGCAAGCGGAAAACGCGTTTGCAGATCGTCCCAGTATTGCGCGTGAATCAGGGAGCGAATGGCTTTCTCGTGCCAGTCAAAGGACTCGGCCATCTTACCAAGCGCCACTAGTGCTGCGCCGTCCATGTCACGTGAGCCAGCTGACCATTCACGACGGGCATCGGTGAGCTGATTCACCGCGAACAACTCCAGGGCCCTGACGACATTCGGATTCTCAGCCAAATGGTGCAAGGCCATGGGGTCGACCGGTGCGGGCTGATCCCGCATCGCATATTCGGCATCGATTAGGTCGGCCGCCAGAAAGCCATAAAAGTTGCGCGTTTTAGCCAACTCCTGATAAATCTGTTGGGGTTCGGGCAAACCTGGCTCATCCAGTTTTTGCTCCTCCAGCGACCGTGCCAGCCAGTATTGCCAGCGACTCTTCTGCTGATACGGAGCCGGCAAGGCACGAATCAACGATGCCACTTTGGGCCAATCGGCCCCGCGCAGCGCGGCTCGAATGTGACCTTCGATGGTCTTCGCCGCGTCACCGATTATCTTCTCGTCTTGCTCAATAAGGCCAGCCAGAGCACTTTCGGAAGACGCTGCCATGGTGATGAGCTGATTGATTTCCTGCGTCTCGCTTGACGCAAACGCAAAGTCGGCTTGCAAGGCCACCCAGGCTTGCGAGGCCGCGGCAAGATCCTTGCGTAGCCAGCGTTTGAGGCCATGGAGAATAATCTGGTTTGCTTTGTCGGAATGAGATAATTGCTGCAAGCTCTGAGCGTTAGTCAATAAAGCCTCGGGTCGACGATGGGCGTTAAGATAAGCCTGCCCCAGCAATGCGTAATCATCTTTAAGTAGTTTTCTAACGATATAGCCCGCAAGGCGTGTACGGTGCGCCGCCATGGCCATGCTCAAGCGCTGCCACGCGACATCCTGACTGAGGTAGCCGCCTGTTATCCATTCTTTAAACAGCGGGTCACAGGCCTTAGGCTGCGAATGCGGTTTGAGCCAAAGCGCTTGCACGCCTGCTAGTGCTTCGGTTTTGTTGCCAGTACGATATTTGGCTCTCAGGTGCCAGCAACGCAAGCGCGTATTGCGAATGGCGGGGTCCCAGTCGTCCACGTACTGTTGCCACTGGTGTTTTTTGATCAGCACATTCAGCCAACGACGGTTCATTTTATTCGCGACGGGCGTACCTTTGTAGCGTTCAATAAACGCCTGCACATCCTGCACGGGCAAGCGCGTTATGTGCTGATTGATGCGCTCATACTCGAGATAGGGGTAGAGCGGATAGTCACTCAAGGCTTCAAGGTTTTGCCGGAACGCATCTAGCTGCCCGGTGGCCAGTTGATTCATGGCAACCTGATAGCGTTCCCGCGCATCGGCGTAATGCGAATAAGAATGGGCACTGGCTTGATCCGGAAGCATCATCAGCCCTACCAAAAAGCTCATGATCACCGTCAAAAGGAATGCTTTGAGGCACTTAAATATAGGCGATTTAGCTTTGAACTTTGGGAAGATGGCGTGCTTCATGAATGAAACTGTCCCCGGAGTGCGTGCTTGAGTGAACACCTGTGTATAAACCGGAAATGCCAAGTATGGCAGCCAGTTTCGTGCCAGTGACTGCTTACTATATAGACATCAAGATAAAAGAAAAGCCCTGATTGGTGATTTTATTTTTATTCGCGTAACCGTTGAATAAACACCCGTTTTTTATGGTTACACTTTTAAATACCACTTTTTCTAACCTATCGCGCCCCCAGGCGCCCTCAAATTCTCACCTGAGGGTTAAAGTTCACGGGATTTAACGACTCATTACTCCGGTTTCGACTACACTTTAAAGGCGCTTTTTTTTCGAGAAGTCTTGGATATCTAAGTAGTGCTGCTTAAAAACATAATTAAACCCTTCTACAAACTGATGAATCGCCTGGATTATGCATCCAAATTCGGCGTCGTCATGTTCCTTTTTGCTGCCCCTCTTTTCGTTGTACTACTACAGCTGTTTATTGCCTCCAATACCCAACTCAAACAGGCTCGCCTTCATAGCGAGGGTATGGCGGCCATGCTGCAATCACAGGCACTGCTGACCCAATTGGAAAAATGGCGGGACATTACTGTACTCAACTTTGTGACCACCGATTCGGAGTTCAGCCACAGGCAACAACTGGCTCTTGACGAGGCACAACAAACACTGAGCAGGGTAAAGCGGTTCCTTCACGACAAAAGTTCGCCCCCTATCCTCCACTATCTCGACAAACTCAGTAGTGAACTCGACAACCCCTCGATTGCCCCCGGTATGGAAGGCATCACCATTGAACTGGTTTATGACAATGTGCATCGCTACGTTGAGGAGGCCTACGACTGGCAACGTCAGTTAGCCACTTCTTATGGCCTACTGGGCATTCCCGATGGCCGCTCTTTCAGGGCGATGAACATCTTCCTGTACGATGCAGGCGATACTTACGAAGCCTTTGGGCGCGCCCGTGTCTTCGGAACATTCTTCCTGCACACGGGATTCATTGATTCCAGCGGTACCTATGTAATCGACAAAACCTATTCCAAACTCGAAAAAGAGGCGGAAAGCATTGGTAGCAAACTGCAATCCATTATCGCGATGGACGCATTATCCACTCAGACCAGCGACATCTATTTGTCGCCCATTTACGGCGTAATGGAATTAATGGACGAGCAGCTGATTCAGGTTACCGCCATTCAGGCGCCTTGGCGCGACTATTTTGAGAGTGCCGGGGCACTCAGAGACACCATACGGGAAATGGAGCAGGGCGCACTGTATAAAATCAAAAGCATGCTAACGCTGGCCAAGCGAGAACGCGAGCAAGACATGTTGCTTCTGCAAGTTTCTACCCTGGTTTTGATCACACTCACTGCCCTGCTCTACACCGGCTTTTACTATTCGGTGAAAAAAACCATTACTCACCTGGTCGACTCAGCAGAGGCCGTTGCCGGGGGAGATCTCGACAGAACCATGCATACGCAAACACGCGATGAGCTTTCCTTACTGGGCCGCGCTCTGGACCACATGCGCGAGCAACTAAAAGCCCGGCAGGCACACCTGCATCAAATCAGCATAACAGACGGGCTCAGCGGCCTTTACAACCGCACCTATTTCGATCAGGTGCTCAGAAACGAAACACACCGGGCACTCAGGGGCAAACATCCGTTAGCACTCATACTCATTGATATTGATCACTTTAAGTCCATCAATGATAATTATGGGCACCAGGCAGGCGATGCCTGCATACAATTCGTTGCCGAGCAATTGAAAAAAGTCGCCAAACGTGCCAGCGATACAGCCGCCCGTTATGGAGGGGAAGAATTCGCCATCATCTTGCCCGAGTCTTCTATCGATGATTGCTTTGACATTGCCGAAGCGTTGAGAAAAGTCATTCAGCAATCTACAGTTGAATATAATGAGCACACGATTACATTAACCGTAAGCTGTGGTGTGACAAGCGTGGTGCCGGACTCCACCGACCAAATTAACGACCTTATCCGTACTGCCGACGAAGCGCTTTATCAAGCGAAACGCTCAGGACGCAACTGCACGCGTCACAAACCCATTGAGCAAGTTAAGGACGAAAACAGTGCCTAAGCGCAGCCAGCCAGCGAGTAAACTACTGCTTCATCTTGTGCCATTTCACATCATGGCAATGTTGGTTCTTCTGCCCGCGCTGGCTCACGCACTTGTATCAGAGCAAGAGGCACAAAGGCTAGGTGGCGATTTAACCCCCTTGGGCGCAATAAAGGCAGGCAGTGAGGACGGACTCATACCCAAATGGACCGGCGGCATCACCCAACCACCGACTGGTTATCGTCAAGGTGACTTTTTGCCCGACCCCTTCGACGATGAAGAACCTCTTGATGTTATCGATGTGTCTAATATGGCAGACTACGACGCGCTGTTAAGCGATGGTCACAAAACGCTGCTGAAAAAATATTCTGACACCTTCCGTATCCACCTTTTCCCTAGCCATCGCACGCACGCAGCCCCTGACTGGCTCTACGAAAACACCCGAAAGAATGCCACGACCACCACTCTAACAGAGGATGGCGCGGGTATTTTGAATGCGTTTGGGGGCATTCCCTTTCCCATTCCACAGAATGGCCTGGAACTGATTTGGAACCATACCACCCGCTGGCGCGGCATGTGGTTACGGCGGGATGAAGCCGAGGCGGTGGTTTATCCTGACGGCGCCCGCAAAATGTATATTGCCGACCTTGATATCATGTTCAATTACTACAAGCCACGGCAAAATCCTAACGACCTGGATAACGCGCTGCTCTACTACAAGTCATTGCTGAAGAGCCCGCCACGCTTGGCCGGCGGCGCGTTCCTACTCATTGACGCTTTGAACCAGTCGCAAAGTCCTCGACAAACCTGGGGATACAACGCTGGGCAGCGCCGCGTTCGCCGCCTGCCTCATGCCTCCCATGATAGCGCCGCAATGTTGTCGGAAAATACCCGAACCATGGACGACACCGACATGTTCAACGGCTCTCCCGAGCGCTTCGACTGGGCGATCAAAGGCCAACGTCAGCTGATCGTACCCTACAATTGCAATCGCCTTGGCCTGCCATCGTTGAGCTATGACGAATTACTGTGGCCCCACCACACAAACCCCGAACACGTGCGCAATGAGGTACATCGAGTTTGGGTACTCGAAGCCACGCTGAAACCATCACAACGGCATATTTACGCACGGCGCGTGTTCTATATTGACGAAGATAGCTGGGCCATTCTGCTTGCTGAAAACTACGATCGCAATGGCGAACTTTGGCGAGTAGGCCTCAGCCATAGCTGGGCCATTGCTGAAGTACGCGGCGTGATGCCGGTGGTGGATGTGTACCATGATTTAAA
>JBFHVM010000189.1:0-6641 GCA_041589495.1 Oleiphilaceae bacterium
ACCACGATTTCGGTACCCATCTGCAAATCGCCGTCTTTAATAATTTGTACACGCTGGCCAGCCTGTATCACCTGCCAGTCAAATTTCTTGCTAAGGCCTGGCGCAAAGTCTTCCAGTTCTTGCAGCATACTGGCTTTACCCTTGACCGTTTCGGAGCACAGATACTTTACCAAGGAGAAGTGTTCTTTGGCGACGTTCAGCAGGTTAGGGATGTCATGGGGGCGCACCGATTTGATGTAATCGAAAATGCCGCGGTTCTTCTCGAGAATAGGGGTAAAGGTCGCGAAGGGCCCAAACAGCAGATAGTGTTCGCCGTTCACCGCGCGCAAGTCCAAGTGAGGCACCGACATGGGTGGAGCACCTACTTTTGCTTTGCCATAGGTTTTAGCGCCGTAATATTCGGCTTCTTCGGCAGTGATCTTGGTTTGCAGAAAGCGACCACCTACCGGAAACCCGGCATAACGGGTGCGGCAGGGGAGATGGCTTTTCTTGAGTAAGGGGAAGGCACCACCACCGGCACCTACAAACAGAATATCGGCTTTGTATTGGATCGGTTCACCATATTGGTTGGCTTCGATGACCCAGCGGCCCGTGGGGCTGCGGTGCACATGGCGCACGTGTGTACGGTAAGCGATGTCTACATCGCAATCCTGAACCAGATGCTTGGCCAGCTGTTTGGTCAAGGACTCGAAATTAACATCAGAACCAAAGTCGATCATGGTGGCCGCCACTTTATCTTTGGCAGGGCGGTTTTCCATGGTGTAGGGAATCCACTCTTTAATTTGCTCATGCTTGTCGGAATAGTGCATGTGAGAAAAGAAGTGGTGGCCGGACATTTCTTTGTAGCGCAGCTTCAGCTCGCCAATGCCATCAGCTTTTACCAGTGTGCAATGCTTGGTTTGATGAATAAAACTACCAGGGTCTTTGACTATACCCTGTTTGACCAGGTAGGCCCAAAACTGCTTTGCCACATTGTATTGTGCGTGGATTTTCAGGGCTTTCTCAACGGAGATAACTTCTTCATCGACCGGGGTGTAATTGAGTTCGCAGTTGGCTTCGTGACCAGTACCGGCATTGTTGAACACGTGCGTATTGCCCGACGCGACGTCGTCCAGACGTTCGAGAATAGTAATCTTCAGATCCGGTGCCATTTCTTTCGCCAGCTTAGCGAAGGTGACACCCATAATACCGGCACCAATAACGACTAGATTCATAAAGGATCCTCTTACCTCTCTTTGCTCGTGGCTTTGCTGTTGGCCGTGCGTGATTGGTAGTCAATACGTCGCCGACACCGGAATAAGATCACCCTGAGGTTGCACCCTTTTGGGGCGCTGGTCGCCTGATTTTGGCGAACAGGGGATAGCTGAGTTTGCAGCGCCCAATTTAGTGTCAAATTTGTGAATTTCAAGCAAAAATTGGAACTTTTTGATGTTTGGCTCAATTTTAGCACAGCTTGGGAAGGGGACTTGTCTAATATCAAGCCTGAGTTACTATAGCGCTTTTTTAACGTTGCGATGGAGTTACCGTGATTCCTTTCTTATCGCCCGCAGGGGCGAGTTGTTATGCCCGCGTGGTACTAACCACCCTATTTTTTTTGTTTTTTACTATGGCTCGGGCAGAGCAAAACGAGGCGCCAGTGAAGGTGGTAACCAGCTTTAGCATACTTGCGGACTGGGTGCGGCAGATAGGTGGAGACCGCGTCGCCGTTCATAGTTTGGTGGGGTTGGATGAGGATGCTCACGTGTTTCGCGCAGCGCCTAAAGATGTGCGCGAGGTGCGTGAAGCAGACTTACTGGTGGTTAATGGTTTGGGCTTTGAAGGTTGGCTGGAGAGACTGGTTGGTGCGTCGGGCTTTAAGGGCGAAGTGCTGGTGGCGAGTGAGGGGGTAGAGGTCATTCGCAATGAAAATAAACAAGGCGCGCTTGAGGGCCATTATCACCACCATGATCGTCACCATAATCATGGCCATCAGGGCTCAGGCGGTGGGCAGCATAGCGCTGATCCACATGCCTGGCATAGTCTTAATGCGGCCAAGCACTATACCAGCAATATTGCTAAGGCTTTGAGCCGGAATGATCCTGCGCATTCAGCGAAGTATTCCCAGTCACTTGCAGTCTATCATCAGCAGTTGGACGCCCTTAGCGACGAATATAAGCAGGTGTTGAGCGATATTGCGTCAGCAAATCGACATATCGTCGTTCCGCACGACTCATTTGCCTATTTGGCAAAAGAATTCGATCTGCACATTCATTCCTTGCAGGGCGTCAGCACGGAGGCCGAAGCCTCGGCGAAACAAATTGCCGCGATCGTACGCCAGATCAGAAAAAACAATATACGTGCATTATTTCTTGAAAACGTGGCTAACCCACGGTTGATTGAACAGGTGCAACGGGAAACAGGCGTCAGTATTGGGGGGGAACTGATTTCAGATGCATTGTCTCGCAATACAGCAGAGACCTATCTGGACCTGATGCGCCACAACTTGAGACGCATCGCAACGGCACTATCTTCAGCCGGTCATATTCAAACGGCACCTTGATCGCCCCAGTTCTGATCGCGCAAATATGGGTTGTTTCCACTGGGGCGCAACGAGTAATGCAGGAAGCCTTTGCGCTGTGCAATCTTTCGCTGGTATTTATACCAGAGCCTTTCGAGTTCACTTTGTGGCTGACGCGCTCCTGAGATAACGGCAAGCATGGTGTGGTGCTCGGCACATGCCGGGTGCATTTTTCCCGATAGCAGGGCATCAATGGTATGTCCACAGGCTTCAAGCAAATGGGCTTCATGACGGGTAAACTCCCCTGATCGACTGAATCCATGCGGAAAGTGTGTCAAATCATAAAATTTTCGGGTGGAACAGAAGGCATTGTCAGACATGACTGGCTCCTTGAATGATCGGACTTTTGGGGATGACCGCGCCAAAGTTTCCCTGATCTTTGTGACAATAAGGTGACGCCTGACCAAGTTCGCATTGTTACAAAATTTGACGTGTGTGCCCGCCGTTTGGTTTAAACTAGAAGAACGATCATTGATTTACGTTGTAGTGAGAGTATTCTGTTGAAGCACCATCAGGGCCGCCTGTCTCCGGGCCTTCTATTTGTTTGTTTGTTTCTGATGTGTTGCTCCGTCCAGGTTACAGCATCGACCATGGCCACGGTGCACATAGGCAAGCAGAATGCCCTCAATCTTGGCGAGCGTATCGAGTACTTCGCCGATTCCCAAAACACACTCAGTCTCGAACAAATTAAGCAACTGAGCGACAATGCCTGGTCACAAAGTCAGGAAGCCACCCCTAATTTTGGCTACACCGATAGCGCCTACTGGTTTCGCTTTCGCATGGTTAATAGCGAGTTAAAACCCTTGCAGGCACTGTTAGCTATCGCATACCCCTTGCTCGACCATATTGAGGTATATATGTTTGAGCAAGGGCAACTTCTGGTTGACGAGGTCACCGGGGATACCTATCCCTTTGTCCAGCGTCCCTTGCGTCATCGTGATTTTTTGTTCCCCATTACCATGTATTGGGATACGCCTATCGATGTTTACATTAAGGTGAAATCCCAAGGGGCCGTGCAGCTTCCCCTGACACTGTGGAACGCGAAACAATTTGCACTGATTGATCAGGATGAACAGCTGATCAAAATTCTGTACTACGGCATGCTGCTGTTGTTGATGATTTATAACCTGTTCCTGTTTCTTTCGATTCGGGAATTACCTTACCTTTTCTATGTGGGTCTTGTGGGGTCGGTAATGGTGCTGATGGCGGGCACGCATGGGTATCTCTATCAATATGTCTATCCGGAATCGCCCTACATCCAAAATATGAGCATGTTGTTGGCGGCTCCGGGGGTTTGTTTGTTTGCCTCGCTGTTTGCCTCGCACTTTCTGCGTTTACGGGATACAGCGCCAAGACTCTACATGCTGCTCAGTGGATTTGCGTTGGTGTTCATTACGTCGATGGTCGGCGCATTCTTCCTGTCCTATCACGTATCCACCCAGATTTCGGTTTTTATGGCGATTCCGGCTAGTGTGGTTATCATGTTTGTGGGGCCCTATGCCTGGATAAAAGGGCAGACGTCGGCCCGTTATTTTATCGTCGCCTGGTTCTTTTTGATGTCGGGTATATTTGTTACCGCATCCAGTAAGTTTGGCTTTTTGCCCCGCAACGGGTTTACTGAATATGCCTTAACCTGGGGGTCTGCGCTCGAGGCGATTCTGCTGAGCTTTGCGTTGGCGGATCGATTTAACCGGGAACGTCTGGCACGCTTTCAGGAGCAGAAAGAAAAGCTCCTGGCCGTTGAAGAGCGCAAACAGGCGGAACAAAAGCTTTATCACCAGGCCACTCATCAGCCAGTTGATGGATTGCCTAACATGGTGCTTTTTCAACAGTGTCTGCATAAGTTGTTGCACAGTGAAGATAAAACAACGCGCGAATTTACCCTTGTATTCATTCATCTTTCGCGTCTATTGGAAATCAATAAAACACTGGGGCATGCTAATGCCGACATTATTCTGAGCTTGTTTTCGCGTCGTCTTGAAGATATTGCGCATGAAGACTCACAGTGGGTGTCGATCGAAGATGGCGCGCGGCCACAGCATTTTGCTCACCTTGAAGGAGTAATTTATGCTGCAGTGCTCACTTCTGCAGATCGGCATGCGGTGCTGAATCGCGTGCACGACCTGCGCATGAGGCTGGTCGAACCTGTTGAATTCAATAGCATGGAGCTTGATTTAGGTGTGTCGGTGGGCATGGCCAGTTTTCCGGGGCATGGCAAAGATATCGCTACTCTCATACGCCACGCACGTGTTGCCGTAGATCATGCTGATTCTCACCCGGAGCGCGTTGCTCTGTATCACGATGAGATTAACCCCTACAGTGCGCGCCGACTCACCCTGATGGGCGAGCTAAGCCGGGCTATTCAGGACGATGCGTTGGCTCTTTATTATCAGCCTATTACTTGCCCTCGCGATGGCTCGTTGGTGTCCTTCGAAGCGTTGCTGCGTTGGGATCACCCCAGTTTGGGGTTCATCCCCCCAGATGAATTTATCAGTCTGGCCGAAAATACAGGCCTTATACGTCCATTGACCAACTGGGTTCTCGAGCGTGCGGTTAGGGAACTGTCCAGCCTTAACTGCGAGCAATCGGTGAGTGTTAACATTTCGGTGGTGAACCTGCAGGAGCGGGATTTTGTCCACAGCGTGAGTCGCTTGCTCGAAAAAAATGAGCTGCTTGCAGACCGATTAATTCTAGAGATTACCGAGACGGCGGTGATGCGCGATCCAGAGCAGGCCACCACGCAACTCAGGCGCTTGGCTGATCTCGGTGTGAATATTGCCATCGACGATTTTGGAACGGGACATTCGTCTCTGGCTTACATGAGACAGCTGCCTCTCTATGAGGTGAAAGTGGATCGGTCGTTTGTCATGCAGATGACGCAACACGATAACGACCAGATGATCGTGCGCGCCGCCATTAATCTCTGCCACGAATTGGGTTTCAAGGTGGTTGCAGAGGGAGTGGAAGACGAAGCGGCTCTATGTCTTCTCGATGAATTTTCCTGTGATTTTGCGCAAGGTTACCACATTGCACGGCCCATGCCTTTTTCTGATCTACAGCGATGGCTCAACAGTCATTAGTCGGCTTTTCGCGTAAATATTTACCAGCAGCGGTATAGTATCTCGGCTATAGTTTTATCATACGCTACCTGAGTAACAAGGAACCCTAATGCTGACCCTGCTGTGTGGCGCAGAATGTTATTCTCCCGATTATCTCGGCACCACCGACCTGCTCATTGGCGGAGACCAGATTCTGGCGATGGGACCCGAACTCGACATTCAAATGGGTGGCAAGGCTCTGCAAAGGGTCGATGCGCGGGATTACCTGATTATCCCGGGTTTGGTCGACTCTCTGGTGCATATCATTGGAGGTGGTGGCGAAGGCGGTTTTGGCAGTCGCACACCCGAAATGCCCGTTACTGCAGCATATCAGGCAGGCATCACCACCATGGTGGGTGCTTTGGGTACCGATTCGGTCACCCGTACTCTGTCCAATCTCCTCGCTAAATCGCGCGAGCTGCAGCTGTCAGGGATTCAATGCTACTGCCACACAGGCTCTTATCATGTACCGGTGAAAACGCTCACGGGCAGTGTGGAGCGTGACATTATTTACATACCCGAGTTTATAGGGGTTGGCGAGGTAGCGATTTCGGATCATCGGTCCAGTCAGCCAAGCACCCAAAGCCTTGCTGCTCTAGCGGCCGAAGCTCGTGTTGCCGGCATGATTGCCGGTAAGGCTGGCATTGTGAGTGTTCATGTAGGCGACGGCTCTGAGTGCCTTGAACCCTTGTGGCAGGTAAGTCGGGATACCGAGATTCCCCTGCAACAGTTTTATCCCACCCATATTAACCGCAACCCCGAATTGTTCGCCGCGGGTATTGCTTTTGCCAAAGCCGGCGGCACGATTGATCTTACTACCAGCACAACGCCTGAGCTGCTGTCCGATGGGGAAGTGGCTTGCGGCGCTGCGCTGCCCAGACTCCTGCAGGCCAAGGTACCGCTGGAAAGGGTCACATTCAGCTCCGATGGTCATGCCAGTCTGCCGCGCTATGATGCCGAGGGTCACCTTGCGGGCATGCAAGTGG
>JBFHVM010000190.1:0-6632 GCA_041589495.1 Oleiphilaceae bacterium
GGCAGGATTAGCCGTGTCCGAGAAAGGACTGGGGTCTCTCGAAGACTTTGTCTACAGCCGCCACCAGATGTACCGTCAGGTCTATGCGCACAAAACCGCACAGGGCTTTGACTGGCTGTTACGCGCCGCCATTGACGAGGTGATGACGCAAAGCGACATTGAGCAGCACGTTGATGCCTGCCTGTCGCATATTGATCGCTTTAAGCAACTCACCGACAACTACTTTTGGGAGGCATTTCGCCTCTTGGCCGAGCAACAGCAGCACTCTTATGCTCATTGCATTCTGGAGCGCGTGAAGATGCCGCACCTTGCCACGCGCACCAACCTCTCTGTCGACGAAGAAAACACCTATATCAACTTTTTGGCCAAAGAGCATCAATGCCCTCGATCACACATCGTTGCGTCCAGCATCACAGCACGCTTCACCAAAATAAGAGATGATTTCAGCGCGATTAAAGTGCTCTGCCGCGATCACCAAACCGGACACAGCAACCTGCGCCTGATTACGCAAACCAGTCAGTTTTTCGGTAAGTTTACCGATGACCGCATCACTCACTTTTATCTCGACCCACTTAAACAAGCTTCGCGCAAGGAATAGGACTGCAGCACCCGGATGAAAACGCGAGAAAGGATACTACATACCAGCCTGGCACTATTTAATGAGCTGGGTGAACCCAATGTGACCACACTGCTTATCGCAGACGAAATGGAGATCAGCCCCGGCAACCTGTATTACCATTTTAAAAGTAAAAGTGACATTCTGAATGAATTGTTTGGCTGGTATGAACAGGACCTGCTACCCCTGCTCGATGTACCAGGCGAAGACATGGACATTGAAGATCAGTGGTTTTTCTTACACCTGATATTCGAAACCATTGCCAAATATCGCTTTCTCTACAAAGACCTGATCAACGTACTCAACAAGCACGAAAAACTGAATCAGCGGTTTCAGAAAATTATCGCCCGTAAACGCGAAGCGAGCCTGACCATTCTCAATAACCTGCATCAACAGGGTGCGATTAAGGCCTCAGCGGAGGAGATTACGGCGCTTAGCGAGAATATCGTCATGACGGCCACATTCTGGCTCGATTACGCCCTGGTCGCCTACCCCAAACAGGACGGCAGCATATTGGCCCACGGCGTGTATCAGGTAATTTCTCTGGTTGCGCCCTATCTGGAACAGGAACAGCGTGAACAGCTCAACGCGCTGAAGCAAGCGTATTTATAAGCACTCTAAAAAAGGTCAGAATGAATTTGGCAAAGCCAATTTTACTCTGACCCTTTTTTAAATTTTCAGCCTTCCAGCTTCTTGATTCGCGCTTCCAGCGCGAGAATGTGCTGTTCCAACTCATGCACCTGTGCCTTGCTGGGCATACCTAGGCGCGTCATGGCCGCTGAGACACGCTGATCAAATACGCTTTCAAGCTTGCCAAAGGTATCGGTCGCTTTTTCGCGAACGCCTTCTACACGATCCTCAACGGCTTTAAAGCGTTTCTCGACCGCGCCGCGCGTCATGTTCTCCAGCTCTTCGCCTTCTTTCACCAGCTTTTCAAAAATACGACCAGTATCTTCTTCGGCTTTATTGTAGGCGCCCAACCCGGCCAGCCAGATCTGGCGCGCCGATTCTTTTATTTTTTCAGACAGCTGTGCGTTTTGATCCGAATCTTCTGTATGTGGTTTTTTGCTCATGGTACTTACCCTCAAAATTTAGGGAATTCTAACACCCCGCAGGAGGGCCTGTCTCGGTGCATCGCTAGCGTGATTCACAGCAATATTCAAAAGAATTTACAAACTTACCTTTGTGGTCATTACAAAGATTGGCTATACCCTTAAGTATGATTGTTTTAAGGTTTCTGTAATGGGATTACGCAGCAAGGCCCGCCTGATCGAGATTATCGTCAATTGGTTAACGCATGAACGGCCACCCAGCGCCATACCCATGAGTGACTACGAGCGCTTGCGCTACGAAATCAAACCCGGCGATGTAATTCTGGTTGAAGGACGTAGCCGTGTGAGCGATGTCATCAAGACCGTCACCCAAAGCCGCTGGTCACACGCTGCTCTATACGTAGGCCGCATCCACGAAATCGAGAACCCTCGCAGCCGTCAGCGCCTGAAAGAGTTTTATGATGGCCAGCCCGACATACAGCTCATCGTAGAAAGCGAGCTGGGCATGGGTACCGTTGCGCGCCCTTTAAGCTCTTACGATCGAGATCACCTGCGCATTTGCCGGCCGCGTGATCTCACCTTCGGCGATGCTCAACGGGTTATCGACTACGCTATCGAGCGACTCGGCACCGACTATGACGTGCGCCAGATTTTTGATTTGCTGCGCTTTTTATTCCCGTGGCTGATCATGCCACGGCGCTGGCGCTCGTCTTTATTTACCTCGCATGTGGGCAATACCACCAAAACCGTATGCTCTACCATGATCGCCGAGGCCTTTGCGTCAATCCAATATCCCATATTGCCTCTGGTCAAGCGCAGCGAAAATCACGAGGTAAAAATTTACCGCCGCAATCCCAAACTCTGTACACCAAGCGATTTTGATTATTCGCCCTATTTCGACATTATCAAGTACCCATTTATGAACTTTGCCCAGTCGCAACCGCACTATCGTCTGCTGCCGTGGGACATTGACAGCGCGCACCCCGAATCCAATCGCGAGCAGTTTTAAGCACAGCAATTAGCTGCGCGCGGCTTATGAACAATTAAACTTAAAAGCCCGACTTTCCTGGTTGTATTCTCACGTTTCTGACTAATACTTCTAGGTACTGACGGTGAGCAATCGCCGTTGGTTAAGTGAAAGACTTTCATGGATACTACTCGCACTTGTTACCGGATAGACGTTCCAGCCTATCCGGTCTTTTTTTGCCTGCAGAAAGTCGACGTCGCTTAGCCCACCTTTGCTACACTCAAACGAATACTCCATAAACAGAACAAGGATTGCACCCGGCAACATGGCCCCCAGTTTCTCTTTTATCAGCCACACCATTGGTGCCGTGGCCTTTGCACTGCTGTCCATTTATATTCTGAGCCGCTACCTGCGACGCACCACCGACAAGGCCCTGTTTGTCGCCTCTGCGGCCAGCGCCCTATGGATGGCCATTCTTGCCCTGCAAAGTCTGTATCACGAGATACCATTCTACATTCGCTATGCCATTGAGCTCACGCGCAATGCGGCCTGGTTCGGCGTGATGTTCGCCCTGCTGGGCATACAGTATTTACCGCAGCGGGACATGGGCAAAGATCGTTTCTACACCGCCTTGAGCATCACACTTTTCGTAGGAGCCCTGGTAGCCATCACCGTCGCAGAAGGCCTGACCGGTAACGACTATGTTTCGGGTGGCACCATGCTGATTCTTCAAGTCGCCGTATCACTCGTCGGCCTGCTATTACTGGAACAAACCTGGCGCAATGCCAGCACCTATAGCCGGTCGGGCATTAAGTATCTGACCATCGCCATGGCCAGCCTGTTTGGCTACGATTTTTTTATGTATTCCGATGCCCTGCTGTTCCAGCAACTGTCAGGGCCATTATGGGATACCCGTGGGGCCATCAACGCACTTGCTGCCCCCTTTATCGCGCTTACAATGATCAATAGCCGTAAGCAACCCATTGGCATGCACGTGTCCCGCCAGATGGTCTTCCATACCACCACCCTGGTGGTGGCTGGCATTTACCTGTTGTTTATCTCGGCGGGTGGTTACTACATCAGCCTGTTTGGCGGCACCTGGGGTGAAGCACTGCGCGTATTGTTCATTTTTGCCGGCCTGCTGGTGCTCGTGGTATTGGTAAGCTCCCCCGTGATTCGGGCGCGACTCATGGTGTTTATCAGTAAAAACTTCTTTGATTACAAGTACGACTATCGAGACGAATGGATAAAGAGTACCAACGCCTTGCGCAGCACCTCCGATGGCACACCGCTTTCAGTGCAGAGTATTCGTGTGCTGGGCGAACTCGTAGACTGCCACGAAGGCGCCATATGGACCATTAACGAAGACGGCCATTTTAGCCCCAAAGGCAAATTGGGCTTAAAAGACTACAAACTCGAAAATATCGATGCCAATGCCGATATCTGCCAGTTTTTTGCCAGCACCGACTGGATCATCAACTTGCACGAATACATGCTCGACCCCACCAAATATAACCTCATCGAGATTCCCGAATGTATCGTGAAGCAGGAAGATCCCTGGTTGATTATTCCTCTACGCATGAACAACCGCTTAACCGGCATGGTGCTGCTATGCCAGCCTCTAACGGCACAGGATCTCAACTGGGAAAACTACGATTTGTTGCGCATCGTTGCACAACAGGCCTGTAGCTATCTCGAGCAGACCGACTCACAAGAGAAACTGGCCGAGGCGCGGCAATTCGAAGCCGTGAGCAAAACCTCTGCATTTTTAGTGCACGACATAAAAACTATCATTGCTCAGCTGTCTCTACTGGTCAAAAACGCCGAGAAACACAAACATAATCCAGCCTTCGTGGATGACATGATTCATACCACCCAGCACACCGTCGACAAGATGGACCACTTGCTCAGGCAGATTCGAAACCCGGAACGCGAAGAAGAACAGGACGACGTGGAACTTGGCAGTGTACTTATGGAGGTTTACCGGGAACACAAAACCTCATCCCCCGTCCCCATACTCGAGGCACCGGAGCAGCTTATTCTCGTACACGCCAGCCGCGATCAGCTAAAATCGGCGATTGGCCATATTGTCCAGAATGCGATTGATGCTACCGACAAAGATGGCGAGGTCTCAATCGCCACCAAAACCACAGCAGACTCAGCCTTTATCTTCATTCAGGACAACGGAGTTGGGATGAGTGAAGAGTATATTACCGAACAACTCTTCAAACCTTTTAAAAGCACCAAGGGACTAACCGGCATGGGCATCGGCGTATATCAGAGTCGCGAGTATCTGCGTAAAATCGGGGGCTCGATCAGCGTGACCAGTCAACCCGGAGTGGGCACCTGCTTCACGATTAAACTGCCCGTGTTGCAAATCGAGAGCTAAGCCCCACCCTGCCCCTTGTTTGGGCTTAACGTAAAGCGATATGCTATGGCCTCGAATTTTAGTCACAACAATTCACCTCAAAGGGAAAGCAAATCCAAGTGAAACGCAAACTGCTTATTGTCGAGGACGACCCTGGCTTGCAAAGCCAGATGCGCTGGTGTTTTGAAGACGTTGAAGTTTACGTCGCCTCAGATCGCGAGACCGCGCTCTCCAACCTGCGCCGCGTAGAACCGCAGGTAGTCACGCTCGATCTGGGCTTGCCTCCCGATCCCGGTGGTGCCAGCGAGGGCTTTAAAACCCTCGAAGAGATACTGCGCCTGGCGCCCAGCACCAAAATTATTGTGGTGACCGGCCGAGAAGAGAAACAGAATGCCGTCACGGCCATTGGTATGGGTGCCTCGGATTTTTTCCAGAAGCCGCTGGATGCCGATATCCTCTCCTTTGTCGTCGAGCGCGCCTTTCACGTTTGGGAACTGGAAAAAGAAAATCAGGAGCTGTCACGGGGCGACTCCGCTTCCAATCTGAAAGGCGTCATTGCCAGCAGTCCCAAAATGCTGCAAGTTTGCCGCACCATTGAAAAAATCGCCCCCGCCGACGTCACGACGCTGCTACTGGGTGAAACCGGCACCGGTAAAGAAGTGCTGGCGAAAGCCATTCACGAACTGAGCCCTCGTAAAGACAAGCCCTTCGCAGCCATTAACTGCGCCGCCATCCCCGAAAACCTGCTCGAAAGCGAGCTGTTTGGCTATGAAAAAGGGGCTTTCACCGGTGCCACACAACTCAAAAAGGGCAAAATAGAACTGGCCGATGGTGGCACTCTGTTCCTTGACGAAATCGGCGACATGCCCTCTGCGTTGCAGCCTAAAATGCTGCGTTTCCTGCAGGAGCGCGTTATCGAGCGTGTGGGGGGAGTGCGCGAAATTCCGGTAGATGTGCGTGTCGTCTGCGCCACCCATCAGGATATTCAAAGCCTGATTCAGGCCAACCAGTTCCGCGAAGATCTCTACTACCGTGTGAGTGAAATCACCCTCAACATACCGCCCGTTCGCGAACGCGAAGGCGACTCGGTGATCATTGCACAATCGCTGCTTAAAACCTTCGCCAAGCAAGTCAACCGCCCCAACCTTGCATTCAGCGATGATGCTATGCGCGCCATTAAGGCCTACGACTGGCCGGGCAACGTGCGCGAGATGATCAACAAGGTAAAACGCGCCGCCATTATGGCTGATGATCGCAAGGTCAGCGCCAGCGACCTGGAACTGGCAGAAGTGATCAATTTCGCGGACGATGCACTCAACCTGCGCCAGATCCGAGACACCGCCGAACGCACTGCGGTCATTCAGGCTATTCAGGCCTCACAAAATAACATGGCCAAAGCCGCCCGCCTGCTGGGCATTACCCGCCCCACGCTATACAACCTTGCCGAAAAGTACGACATCAAGGATGAGGAAAAAGAGGAATCACTCAAGGATTCTTAGTCAGCAGGATATGCTTGAGGGGAGACGGGGGTGAAATACTGTTGGCATAAATGCCAACCTACACGCTCTGTAGGTCGACATTCATGTCGACGCAATGCCAGCTAACATCCGGGCCCGACTTGTTGACATA
>JBFHVM010000191.1:0-6624 GCA_041589495.1 Oleiphilaceae bacterium
ACCGGCCGGTGAACGGCATCAGGTTATTGGGTGTGGTGGCGCTCCTTGCGGGTGTGCTGTTAATTAATTGGGATGCGGCGAAGGGGTAGCGCAATGGGTGTGGATGAAGCAGTGAATGGGCGTCACGCGGATGACAGTTTGGCGCACAGCAACTTAGATAATTTGTATACACTTTGGCGCTTGTTCGGCGCCAGTGATTGCGCGGTTGCCGCGAATGCTGGGGGAAAAATCTGGCACAGCCATAGCTGGCCGCACCGGGTGTGGTGCGAAGCGCCAAGTGTGCAGGCGTTGGCCGCACTGCGCGCCTTGCCGGTGGCAGATGCGCGATTATTGCAGTTGCCACACTGGGGCGCGGGTATCGACGCGGCTAATGCGCTGGCGCAACAGCAGTTGGTATCATATGGCGTAGAAGATTATGTACGCAGTATTCAGGCTTATGTGAATAGCCTACCGGTCACCCCCATCCTCATTGGACATTCCATGGGCGCTTTGATCTCTCAACTAGTGGCCGCGCGCACCAATGTTGAGGCTTTGGTACTCATCTCTTCTGCGCCGCCAGCGGGTGTCAATGGTTGGAGCTGGTCGGTGATGCGAGCCTTTGGCCGCAACCTGTTTTTATTTCCTTTATGGAAAAAGGTGACGCAGATTGGTATCGACAATGTACGCTATGGCATCGCTAACACCGAGACCAATAGCGTGCAGGAAGAACTGGCGCGCGATGCGACCTATGAATCTGGCCGCGCCTCATTCGAAATCGGCATGCCCTTTTTGTTCCGTCGGCCACCAACCAAAGTGAATACACAGGCGATCAACTGTCCGGTGTTGATGCTGGGAGGCACCGAGGACCGTATTACGCCAATAGGGATTCAACGAAAGACCGCGGAGCTTTATCAGGGCAGAGCGCGCCTGATCGAACTACCCGGTGTTTGCCACTGGACAGTGGGTGGTAATGCCCTGCCTTTGGTCAAGCAGCATATTCTCAAATGGCTAAAGCAACAGGGGATTGAATTGCCTGTGCAAAGTGCGGCGTGATGTTTTTAAGTCGGACGTCCGACCCCAAACGTCCGACGCGACAAACAAAGAGTCTGTCGACGCGATGTAGGCAATGTCTGGGGCGCGACCTGTTGGCATAAATGCCAACCTACAAGCGTCAGACGTCAGACTGACCCACTGTCATCCACCCCCATCAACTCCATAAACCCTTTATGTTCTTTCAGCCCGGTTAAAGCCACGTCAGCCATCATTTCATCACGATAACTATCGCGCCGGTTGACGGCTTCTTTCAGATAGCGGAGTGCTTCTTCGGGTTGGTTCATAGAGGCGTAAGCACAACCCAGTTGGTAAAAGGCATGGCCATTGTCCGGGTCAATTTTGAGGGCCTGGTGGCAGAGGTTGGTTGCCCACTGGGGTTCACCGAGCTCGAGCACGGCATCTGCCTTGTAGGTGAGGGCCTCGCAGTCGTCCTCGCGCAGCTTGAGTATTTCGTCGTAAATTTCGATTTTGTTGGCGGGGTTGTTATCCTGACCGGCGCGTAGCCACAGGGACTGTACTTCCTGCGTGAGTTCGATTTCTTCTCGGTTTTCTTCGATGTGGCGGGTTTTCTGGTTGAGTTGCTGCTCAATACTTTGCAGGCGTTGCTCGTACTCCTTGATGAGCTTGGAGATTTCCTCGTCGGCAAGGGAGTGCACGCGCTCCTTGATATCGCGAATCGAAGTCCAGCCTACGATCACCAAAATTGATGTGGCGGCGGCAATGAGATAAAAAAAGTAAGTGACGGTGTCGGTGGCGTAGGTGACCGCACGGTCTACCGAGCTGTGTTCTCGATCCACCATTTGCTTGGTCAGGTCCACGCGCTGATTGGCCATCTCGCGGCGTAGCTGCTTCAGTTCGTCGAGCACGTAGCGCTCGACGAAGTGGTTGTAAAGGGGCTCTTCGAGTTCTTCGACCACCTCTTTTGCGGCCGAGAGTTTGGTATTTGAGGAGGCGTTATCGGTCGCGACTTTTGGGTCGCCGAGCGCAGCGCTGCTGAGGAAGAGTAGGGCGGCTGTGACAGCCGCCATGGAGTTTCTCACGAAGCCAGACATATAGCGCGTCCGTGGTCGTGCACTTCTACCAGACAGGCGTGCAAGCTCTGCACAGCGGCCTCGTAGTCGCTTTCATCAATAATGAACTGCATGTCTACCTGTCGCATGCTCTGGTGAATGGCAAGCACACTGATATTCGCCTTTGCCAATGCGCTCACGGTTTTTGCCAGTATGCCGGGTACCTGCATGTCGCTGCCTATGGCAGACACAATCGCTACCTTGCGCTGATTGAATTCGGCGTCGGGGTAACGTTCCTCAAGTGCCTTGCGTATACGTCGCATGGTTTTGAGGTTAGTGTTGAGGTAATGCGTGATGGTATTGGCGTTCACGTCTTTGGCAATAAAGTTCACTTTAAATCGCGATAGCGTGGCCAGAATCTGCGTGTCGTAGTCGTTGATTTTGCCCGCCATGTCCTGATCAAACAGTTCTAGTGCATAAATACCCTGTTTGCCAGCGATAATCTCCACACAGGGCTCGTCGCTGACGTAGTCACCGGTGATGAGGGTGCCGCGGTGCTCTGGCTCAAAGGTATTGCAAACCCGCAAAGGGATTTCCTGCTGACGCAAGCCCTTGGCTGCTTTGGGGTGGATGGCTTCCATACCCAGGTTGGCCAGTTGATCAGCAACATCGTAATTGGTGCGGCCGATGGGTACGGCATTGTCTTCACCCACGAGACGCGGATCAGCGCTGCTCAGGTGAAACTCTTTGTGGATGATGGCTTCCGAGGCTTGAGTGAGCACGGCGATGCGGCTGAAAGTCATCTCGCTGTAACCCCGGTCGAAAGTCGACATGAGTCCCTCTTCACTGTGTGCATAGCCGGTGACGATGGGTAGGGTGGTGTCGAGGTCGATGCCACAAAAGGCCTGTTTGATACGTTCATCCAGCGATATGTGCTGCTCGCTGCGCCAGCCGGTGAGATCCACAAAGCTGGCTTTGACGCCATCGCGCTGCAGGAGGCGAGCCATGTTGCGGGCGCTATGGGCCTCGCCAATACAGGCGAGCATTTCACGAACAGAGTTAAGGTGCGTGTCGAGTGAAAAATGGCCATGGCGACACAGGCGTTGCAGGTCGCTCAGGCAATTTTCGGCGTCATCGAGTCGCAGGCTGATAAACTGATTAGCGTCTTCCAATAGTTCGCCTTCGCCAAATAATTCAGCATTGATGGCGTACATTTTTTCACGGACTTCCTGAAGTTTATCGCACCAGCTTTCGTTATTGATGCTCTCGGCAAAGAGGGCATATACGCCACTCTGGCCAGATTTTTTATGTTCAAGCAGTAAATTGGTGATGCCGCCATAAGCAGACACCACAAAAATGCGCCGGTAGAGCGATTCGTTAGCCGCATCGTCATGTTGGACGGGATGCAGGATGATGTTGTCCCGCACGGCTGCATAATTGCTCATGGATGTGCCACCTACTTTTTCCACGGTGTGCTGGTGCATTAAGAGTCTCCATTTTGTTGTTGGCTACATTCGTCGCAAATGCGATTGCTGGGCATCGCCTTTATTCGCTCTGTCGGAATGGCGGCGGCACAACTGGTGCACAAGCCTGCACGTTCCGAGTCCAGCCAGATCAGTGTGCGCGTAAGCTGTGTGATTTCACGCTCCGCCAAATGAATCACATGGTGTTCCACCTTTTGGTCGCCGCGTTGGCGAAACATATTGGCAAAGGGTTCTTTGCCCGCTTCGGCGGCGGCAGCACGAGCGTTCTCTTCAATGAGCACCAAAAGGTAGTTGATGCGCAACTGAACGATGTCGCGTATTTCACTGCTTTCTCGTTCGCTCAAGGCTTTGCCCCTAAAATCACTGGAAGAGCGGTAATGCATGGTATGCTCGTCTTGTTTAATGTACTGCTTCGGCGTCGAGTTCATAGGCGCCTTCGGCGTTATGCACTTCGGTACCATTTAATGGTGGATTAAACACGCAGGCCATCTGCATGTCTTCGCTGGCCCGCAGAATGTGCTCATCGTGCTTGTCGAGAATGTACAGGGTGCCCGGTGCGATGGGGTGCACCTCACCCGTTGCCAGGTTTTCCACTTCACCCTTGCCACTCATGCAGTACACCGACTCCAGGTGGTTCTGGTAGTGCATGCGAAAATCGGCACCTTTAAAGATCGTAGTGATATGAAAGGAAAAACCCATTTTGTCGTCTTTCAGCAGCATGCGTACGCTCTCCCAATTGCCGTCGGGAGAGACAATGCGGCGATTACTCTGCTGCGCGTCTTGTAGTGTTCTGACTATCATTGTTGCCTCGGTGTTGGTTGGTTTATGTGAGGTATGGACGCCTCTCGGGCGTCCGCTAGCCGGCTTAGCTGGCTGCCTTCAGGTAGTCGTCGAAGTAGTCCGAGCTTTCGGGTATTTCGTCGACCTTGGCGCACACTTCGGCAATGGCCTCTTCCACGATATCAATACCGCGTTTGAGGTTTTCTTGTGAAATCACCAGCGGGCACAGGAACTTCACGACCTGATCATCGGCACCGGAAGTTTCGATAATGAGCCCCTTGGTAAAGGAGGCCTTGGTTATTTTGGCGGCCAGTTCGCCGTCCACGCAGTTAATGCCCTGGAACATGCCGCGACCACAAGTGGTGAAGTTGCCCTCACCGTACTTGGCGACAATCGCTTCGAGTCGCTTGGACACGTACTTGCCTTTGTCCTGTACTTCGCGGGCAAAGTGGTCGTCACTCCAGTAGTGATCAATCGCTGCCTTGGCGGTGACAAAGGCAAAGTTGTTGCCTCGGAAGGTACCGTTGTGCTCGCCGGGCTTCCATTGGTCAAGATCGGGACGAATCAGTACCACGGCGAAAGGCAGTCCATAACCACCCAGCGATTTGGACAGCGTGACGATGTCAGGCTTGATACCGGCTTCTTCAAAACTAAAGAAGGTGCCGGTGTGGCCACAGCCTGCCTGTATGTCATCGACGATCAGTAGAATGTCGTGTTCTCGGCATACCTTCTCCAGGTTGCGCAACCACTCAAAACTGGCCGCGTTTATGCCGCCTTCACCCTGTACGGTCTCAACGATCACGGCGGCGGGTTTATCGATGCCGCTGCTGCTGTCGCGCAATACCTTGTCAAGGTAGGCAGTGGTATCGATTTCTTCACCCAGATAACCGTCGTAGGGCATACGTGCACTGCCGCTCAGGCTCACGCCTGCTGCACCGCGGTGATGAGAGTTACCCGTGGTGGCCAAAGAGCCCAGACTCACGCCGTGAAAACCATTGGTAAAGGAGATGACATTCTCGCGGCCGGTCACGTTCCGTGCCAGTTTAAGAGCAGCTTCGACCGCATTGGTGCCGGTAGGGCCGGTGAACTGCACCATGTATTCCAGCTCGCGTGGTTTGAGAATCTTCTCGTTGAAGCTCTCCAAAAATTCGGCTTTAGCTTTGGTGTGTAAATCCAGACCGTGCGTAATACCGTCATTATGGATGTATTCCAGCAGCGCTTCTTTAAACAGCGGGTTATTGTGCCCGTAGTTCAGCGTTCCGGCACCCGCAAGAAAGTCCAGGTAGGCGGTGCCGTCTTCATCATAAAGCATTTCCATCTTGGCGCGATTGAACACGCGTGGGAAAGAACGGGCATAACTTTGTACTTCAGATTCAATCTCTTTAAAAATTTTCATAGGGGTCTCCTGACCTCGTTATCAATCATCAATAAGTAAGGGTGTTTAATTTGCGTGGCAATCAGGCGGGCTGCTTTTGCTCCTGAGCAAATTGCAGGGGGCCGATGCGCGCCAGAAACTCGCTGTCATGGCGATCGGCAAAATGGGTTTGCTTGTCGAACATGAGGGAGCGCTGCAGAGGGGCGCTGTAGTCGCGTGCCAAAGACTGGAAAAGTGCCCACGATGCCTCGTTGTCATCGGTAATCGTGGTTTCGACATGGCGCACATCCTTGCATTGGGCGCGTTGCAGTATCTCGTCGAGCATGCGGCGGGCCAAACCCTGGCCGCGAGCGCGCTCACTCACTGCAACCTGCCACACAAAAAGGGTGTCGGGTTGTGTAGGAATAATGTAACCAGAAATAAAACCGGCGGCGCCTTCCTCATCACATGCGATCACGGATGTGTCGCGAAAGTGCGAGCACTGCAGCAAGTTGCAATATACCGAGTTAATGTCGAGAGGGGGGCACTCCATGATGAGTGTAAATACCGCTCGCCCGTCTTCGCTTTCGGGGCGTCTGAGGGTAATCGTTGTACTCATGCTTGTACTTGGTCTCCGTATGGCCAAAAAATAATAGGTTTTAAATCTAATAATTAGAGGGCTAATAAATAAGTGCGCGAAATTTACTGATTATTCTCATTAAATGCGCCTATATTGCCCGGAACTATTAAAAATAGCTTGTTAATGTTTAGATGTCTAAATATAGTACACGAAATAAAAATGAATTTGTATGTCAATATTTTAAAGCTTATGTTTCGTGGAGAAATCAGTGGCAGATAGTCAGTGGGTGATTTTTGTGATCGCCAATGAATTTTTTGCCTGCCCCGTGGCGGCAGTGCAGGAGGTGATACCCTATACCGAACCTGTTCCCGTTCCAGGCGGACC
>JBFHVM010000192.1:0-6619 GCA_041589495.1 Oleiphilaceae bacterium
AGAGAGAAAAGATCATGACTAGTTTCTGGAGCTACTGGGTTTCCTTCATCATTCTCGGCACCATATTCGGCAGCCTGTGGTTGCTGTGGGCAACGCGAAAAGGCGAAACCAGCAAAACACCTACCCAAGATACCGTTGGGCATGCCTATGACGGCATCGAAGAATACGACAACCCAATGCCTAAGTGGTGGTTGCAACTGTTTGTCGCGACCTGTGTGTTTTCCCTGGGTTACCTGATCATCTACCCCGGCCTGGGTAATTACGAAGGTATTGCCGGCTGGACGTCAACTGGCCAGTGGGAAGAAGAAGTTGCCGAAGCAGAGAAAAAGTACGCGCCCATTTTTGCTGCCTATGCCGAGCGCCCTGTTGAAGAACTGGCGCAAGACAAAGACGCCATGAAAGTGGGTCAGCGCCTGTTTGCCAACAACTGTGCTGTGTGCCACGGCTCAACCGGCCGCGGTGCTCTGGGCTTCCCCAATCTGACCGATGACGATTGGCTCTACGGGGGCACGCCCGAGAAGATCAAGGAAACACTGATCAACGGGCGCCAGGGCAACATGCCTGCTAAAGGTCTCAACCCCAACATGACCCGCAGCGACATCCGTGACATGACGCATTACCTGCTGTCTTTTAGCGGCCGTACTGACGATCAGGAAGCTGCTGCACGTGGTGCAGAGATGTTCCAGACTGCCTGTGCAGCCTGTCACGGTAAAGACGCCAAAGGCATGCAGTCTGCCGGTGCACCCAACCTGACCGACAACATCTGGTTGTACGGTGGTACCGCGGCCAAGATCGAACAAACCCTGCGCTTTGGTCGTGCGGGCGTGATGCCGTCGCAGCAGCACCTGGGTGAGGAAAAAGTACATCTGCTGACCGCATACGTTTACAGTCTGTCGCAGAAATAAGCGCATAACCGGGCGGTGCCCTGCACTGCCCGGCCTATCCCATTACCGCTCGCTCACGCGGTGTCACGGAGGAAGTCAGCCGTCTCATGAGCCAGAAGATCCCCGTCAAACATATTGAACCCGGCACCGAAAACCTCGAGGTTTACGGCCGTAATCATCAACAGACGGGTACGACACAAACAGTCGAGCTCTACGCCTCCCGCAAAAAAATCTACGTTAAAAAAATCAAAGGCTTCTTTCAGCGTATTCGTCGTGTATCGCTGTGGGGACTCATGCTGGCCTACTTCGGTATTTGCTGGATCTCCATCAACGGACAGCAACTCGTACACTTTGATTTACCCGAACGCAAATTCCACCTGTTCGGCATTACCTTCTGGCCCCAGGATTTTGTACTTCTCGCCCTGGCGCTGATTATTTGCGCCTTTGGTCTGTTTTTTATCACCACACTGTTTGGTCGAGTGTGGTGCGGTTATACCTGCCCTCAGTCGGCATGGACCTTTATCTTCATGTGGATTGAAGACAAGGTGGAAGGCAGCCGCAACAAGCGCATGAAACTGGACCAAGCGCCCAACAGCCCTGAAAAACTATTCAAAAAAGGCACCAAGCATTTTCTCTGGCTTTTGGTCGCGTTTCTCACCGGCCTTACCTTTGTGGGGTATTTCTATCCTATTCGCGAACTCGTGGCTGACCTCTTTACTCTTTCACTGGTCGACGGCTGGACCTGGTTCTGGATCGCTTTTTTTACGCTGGCTACCTACCTGAACGCGGGCTGGATGCGTGAGCAGGTATGCCTGTACATGTGCCCCTACGCGCGCTTTCAGTCGGTGATGTTTGATTCCGACACGCTGATTGTTTCTTACGATAAAAGCCGAGGCGAGCCTCACGGCAGCCGCAAGCGTGATGCCGATTACAAAGCCATGGGCCTGGGCGATTGTGTCGATTGCGGTATGTGTGTGCAGGTATGCCCTACCGGTATTGATATTCGTGACGGTCTGCAATACGAGTGCATCGGTTGTGCCCTATGCATCGACGCCTGCGACTCCATTATGGATAAAATGGACTACCCGCGCGGCCTGATCAGTTACACCACCGAAAAAGCCCTCGAAGGCAAACAAACCAATCGCTTTCATCCTCGCGCCATCGTTTACGGCGTGTTGCTATTCGCCATGATAGCGGGCTTTGCCGCTACAATTATCAATCGCGTGCCTCTCGAACTGGACGTGATCAAGGATCGCGGCGCGCTCTATCAGCTAACCGGGATGGGGCTGATCGAAAATTCCTATACCCTAAAAATCATGAATATGTCTAACGAAGCTCATGATTTTGAGATCAGCGTGAGTGGTCTGGAAGGACTCCAGCTCAACACGCCAAACAAGGTACGTATCGAGTCGGGTGAGATCTACAGTCTACCAACGTCCGTGGAAATTCCACCCACGCAAATGGAAACCAGTCAGTATGACATTGAGTTCCACGTGCAGGCCGTTGGTGTTCCGGAATTACGTACATCCAGTGAGAGCCGCTTTTTGGGAAGCCCCGAGTAAGTGGCAGCCACGGGCAGACTTCTCTATGATGGCGCCTGTGCAATTAATATGAAACAGTGATTTTATGGTTCAAGAGCAAGATTCCGGCCCCTGGTATCGTCAACGTTGGCTTTGGTTTGTAATGAGCATTCCCATCGCCTCGGTTATTCTCAGTTCCATCATGGTCTACGTGGCTGTGAGCGGCAAAGATACTGTGGTGAAAGGGGACTACTATCGCGATGGTCGCGGTTATGAGCAGAACATTGCTCCCGACCAGAAAGCTGACGAGCTTGGCCTCCAGCCCGTGCTCAACGTGAGTGCTGACGGCGCTGTAGCGGTGCGCCTTGAAACCAATAAGATCGTCGAAGCCCCATTGATCATTCTGTCGCTGATTCACCCTACCCTGGGCGAAAAAGACATGGTGATCACCCTCACGCCACAAGGCGAAGGCTTTGAAGGGCAACTCCCTGAATCACCCGAAGGCCGCTGGGAAGTCAATCTAGTCGCCTTTGATGGAGCCTGGCGCATTCGCGAAAATCTCGACCTGCCCATCGCCAATGCGAGGCTGAATCAAGACCGACGATGAGTGCAGATTGCTTTCACTGCGGTGAAACCATCCCCCCGGGATTTGCCGGCCGATTAAATATCAAAGGCGAAGAGCGCGCATTTTGCTGCTACGGTTGCATGGCCATTGCCGAAGCCATTGTGAGTGGCGGTATGGAGCAGTTTTATCAGCACCGTAGCGCCCTGTCGAAAAAGCCCGATGAATTTGTCAGCGGCGAACTCGACGAATACCGCCTCTACGATGATCCCGAGTTGCAAGCCGAGTTTACCCACGCGACCGAGCAAGGCCTCGAAGCCCATCTAAGCATTGCCGGCATTACCTGCGCCGCCTGTATCTGGCTACTCGAAAAAGAAATCGGCAAAGTGGAAGGGGTTGAGCAATTTACCGTCAATCACACCACCCACCGTGCCACCCTGTTGTGGCAACAGGATGTTGTACCACTCAGCCAGCTGCTGATGCAGATACGGCGTTTAGGCTTTAAAGCCCGCCCCTACGAAGAAGATGCTGTACGCCAGGCCGCACATGCCGAGCGTCGCAGCGCCATGTTCCGCTTGGCACTAGCAGGCATTGCCATGATGCAGAACATGATGTTCTCGGTGCCGCTTTATCTGGGCTTTTATTCCGGCATCGACGAAGGCTTTATCTCTCTGTTCCGTTGGGTAAGCATGCTTATGTGCACGCCTGTTGTTCTGTACTCCGCACAACCCTTCTTTCGCGCTGCCATTCGCGATCTTAAAACACGTCACCTCACCATGGACTTGCCCGTGTCTATCGCCATATTGGGCGCCTATCTCGCCAGTTCGTATATCACGGTATTTACCGACGCAGGGCTCGAATCAGACGTGTATTTCGATTCCGTATCCATGTTTGCTTTTTTCCTGCTGCTGGGCCGTTTTATGGAAATGCAAACTCGGCACCGCCACCTCAATAGCGATGGCGAGTTAAATGAATTACTGCCGGTCACCGCCTCGGTGTTACAAAATGGCAGCGTAAAAAGTATTCCTGCCCATCGTATCAACGTGGGTGATGTCCTGGTTGTGCGGCAGGGCCAGAGCGCGCCCTGTGATGGTTTATTATTAGAAGGCAACAGCCATTTCGATGAGTCCGCCCTCACCGGTGAATATCTCCCCGTACTGAAACAGGCCGGCGATCTGATTAACGGCGGCACCGCCAACATCGACAACACAGTGCATGTAAGAGCCACCCACACGCCTCGTGAGAGCCGCGTTGCCGCGATTATTCGCTTATTGGATCAGGCGCAGGCCGAAAAGCCCAATACCGCCCTGCTCGCGGATCGTGTCGCCAGTTATTTTGTCGGCGCAGTCCTGCTCACCGCTTGTGTTGTCGGCGGCATCTGGACCTGGCTCGATGCCAGCCAGGCCTTCAAGGTGGTGTTGTCGGTATTGGTTGTTACCTGCCCCTGCGCGCTGGCACTGGCTACACCCACTGCTTTAACGGCAGCCAATACGCGCTTACGTGAAGCAGGGTTTCTGATTACGCGTGGTCACGTGATTGAAGCACTTAACCAGAGCACCGATATTATCTTCGACAAGACCGGCACGCTCACCGAAGGCAATTTGGTACTGCAGCATATCGATATGTACGAGGGAGTGGATCAGGCGCACGCTCTGGCCATTGCTGCGGCACTGGAGGAACAGTCTGCCCACCCTATTGCCCAGGCCTTCGCACATTATTACGAGTTTGATGCCGAGGACGTCACCTTTACCATTGGGCAAGGTGTTTGCGGCACCGTGGGCGGCCAGCATTACCGCCTGGGCACACGCGAATTCGCGCTGGCCACAAGCAGCAACGCGGCAGAGCATGAGCATGTCACCACGCCACATGCCGGTGCCTGTGTATATCTGAGCGATGGCGAAAACCTGCTGGGCCGTTTTCTGCTAAATGATGGCTTGCGTAAAGACACCAAAGACTGCATCAAGTTTTTACAGTCTCAGGGCCTACGCGTACACATTCTCAGCGGCGACCACGAATTCTCCGTGCGTCATATGGCCATGCAATTGGGCATTGCCGACTTTGAGCACAGCCAATCTCCCGAACAGAAGCTGGCCTATGTGCGCAAACTCGAAGAACAGGATGCCAAGGTCATCATGGTGGGTGACGGTATCAATGACTTGCCCGTGCTCTCCGGCGCGGCTCTGTCTGTCGCCATGGGCGCAGCTAGCGATCTCACCAAACTTCAGTCCGACGCCATTCTGCTCAATAACCAACTGGCCACACTGAGCGAAGCACTCAATACCGCCCGCCGCACGCGCCAGGTAATTCGCCAAAACATTGGCTGGGCACTAGGTTATAATTTACTCATGCTCCCTCTCGCAGCAGCGGCTTTGGTGCCCCCCTACTTTGCGGCACTCGGCATGAGCCTGAGCTCCCTGCTGGTGGTGGGCAATTCGCTACGCGTTAAAGGCCGTAAACACTGATGGAAATTCTATACCTGCTAATTCCGCTGTCGATCATTCTGGTGACCGTAGCCATCGCCATCTTTCGCTGGGCGGTCAAAAACGGCCAGTACGATGACCTAGAAGGCCCCGCGCACAGTATTCTGTATGATGACGACGAAGACATGATTCCCGGCCCGGACGACAAGCCCGTGCAAAAGCTTCAACAAGACCCCAACAAAATAGATCCTTAAAACGATGCTGAGCGATCCGGGCGCCACCTTCACCGCTGCCTTTATGCTCGGTCTGCTGGGCGGTGCGCACTGCATTACCATGTGTGGCGGACTTGCCAGTGCCTTGGGTATGCAAACCGCACGCTCGGCAGGTGGCCCATTGCCACTGATTATCTGCTACAACCTGGGCCGCCTTATCAGCTATTCCTTGGCCGGACTCATTCTTGGCCTGGCCGGCCTCTGGCTAAGCCAACAGGTACTGGGATTACAGGTACTACGCACCCTGGCCGGCATCATGCTGATCCTCATGGGCTGCTATCTGGGCCAATGGTTTAACGGCCTTATGTTTACCGAAAAACTCGGCCAGTGGCTATGGCGCTACATTTCTCCGCTAGGCAAAAACTTTCTCCCCGTGCGTAACGCGCGCTCCGCACTAATGGTCGGATTAGTATGGGGCTGGCTGCCCTGTGGGCTGGTGTATTCGGCTTTGGTTTACGCCAGCATGCAGGCTCACCCCGCAGGATCGGCTCTCACCATGCTGGCCTTTGGCGCAGGTACCCTGCCTGCCATGCTGCTTACCGGTTTTTTTGCGCAACAACTTAAGGCCTTGATTCAACGTTCCTGGGTAAGGCAGGTATCAGGCGTCGCCATGATTTTGTTTGGTCTTTGGACCTTGCCTGCGGTGCATGGGGCTTTGATGGGGCATGTGCATTAATATCTCGTTCGATCTAGTCGTGAAATAATCTGAATCGTCAGCATACGTCGTATAAGCCCCTATCTAGGACGAACAATAATCTATACTCGTTGCTACCAACACTACTGAGGCAAAATCATAATGAAAAAGCTTATCGCTTCTCTGTTGGCCTTCTCCCTCTTTCACCAAAGATAACGATGGGTGTGCGGCTGACCTGGGGCTGGGTAATGAGTACGAATCGGCCTACGAGCGTTATAGCAGCGATATCGAGAACAGCCCTATCACTCGCAACAACTATGAAGCCGA
>JBFHVM010000193.1:0-6616 GCA_041589495.1 Oleiphilaceae bacterium
ACTCGACGATACCGCCTGGCAAGCCATTGCGCGTGCCGACAAGTTGCGCCGTATTGTCGAAGCCGAGCTCTAGGCAAGGCAGACCGTACGGGCATGAAGTTTCGCCTCAAACTGCAGGGTCGCTATATTTCGGCGACGCTGATTTTGCTCATTCTGATGATTGTGCTCAACTCCGCAGTGCACTTTTGGGTGTTCGAGCAGCATTCTCAAACCCTGACCAAGGAGATTTCGGAACACAATTCGGCGAGTCTCAAAACCCAGCTACGTAAGCGTGGCGATAACATGCTCGATTATTTGTCAGATGCACTTTACGACCCCATGTACCAGTACAATCTCGAGGGCGTGTATGAAGTCATCGAACCTGCGGTGAACTCCCGTGAGGTGGCGGAGGTTCTTGTGTTCGATGTTGAAGGGAATATTTTCCACGACGGCAGCGAAGATCTGGAATTTTTTGGCCAGCCCCTGCCCTATCAAGATGTACTGGAAACCGTTCTTACCAAAAGCTTGCGCTTTCGTGAAGAACAACTAGACCAATTATGGATGGCCGCGCCCATCCTGGTCGGGAATAGTGTTCAGGGAGGTGTATTTATTGCCCTCAGCATGGAAGGCATTACAGAAGATGGTCAGCGTGTAAGCCAGCTTATTGACAATCTCGCACAGGAGCAAACCCGAAAAACCCGCGACCTGTTTACCCTCATTGATATTGCCATTGTACTGGTGGGCCTGCTGATCGCATCGCTGATTGCCAATTCCATGATTCAACCTTTACGTCGACTGATGGACTATGCCCGCCAGGTAGGCCAGGGCGACTTTCGCAGTCAAAGCGAGATACGTCGCCACGATGAAATTGGCGATCTTGCCCAGGCACTTAATGACATGGGGCGCCAACTGGATGCCCGCAACAAGGAAATCTCACACCTCGCCTATCACGATCCGCTCACCAACCTGCCAAATCGCTTCAGCCTGATCCGCTATGTCGATGAGCAGATCAAGGAGGAGCCGGAGCATCCCTTTACCATGATGTTTGTCGATCTCGACGAATTCAAGAATGTGAATGACAACCTCGGCCATGAAGCTGGCGACAAACTTTTGCAGATCATCTCAGATCGACTCTCGAGTGTCTTGCGGCCGGGCAAATTCAGCCAGGGAGAGGGGGAGTTTCCTCGTCCCGGTGATGTGGTGGCGCGCCTCGGCGGCGACGAGTTTCTGATCTTTTTGAACGGGGTCCACCACCCCAGTCAGATTCGCGGCATTGCTCAGCGTTTGTTCGAGGTGATTCGTCGCCCGGTGCGTATTGGCGAAGAAGAAGTGCTGCCCGCCGGTAGTATTGGCACGTCCACCTACCCTGAGCATGGTGAACATGCCCACGAACTGATTAAACATGCCGACATGGCCATGTACGAAGCCAAGCATGCCGGCAAGAATACGGTCCGCCTGTTCACCGAAGAAATGTACAAAGAAAAAGAAGAGCGCCACGACATGGAACGCGAATTGCGGCGCGCCCTTGACCAACTAGAACAGTTTGAGCTGTGGTACCAGCCCCAGTTTGATGTGGCCAGCGGTCACCTGGTAGGTGCCGAAGCACTGATTCGCTGGAAACACCCCGAGCGCGGCCTTATTCGCCCGGACCTGTTTATCCCGGCAGCCGAAATGACGGGGCTGATTGTACCCATTGGCGACTGGGTGATCGAATCCGTATGCCGACAACTGGCCACGTGGCGCGACAGCATCCCTACTACTTTTCACGTGGCGCTCAACCTTTCGGCACGCCAGATGTATCGGCAGAACCTGCCCGGGCATTTTCACCAGCACATGCAAACGTACCAGATACCTCCACACAGGGTGCATGCAGAGATCACCGAAACCATGCTACTCATTGATGAGGACGAAGCCGCTCGCACCGTAATGGCTTTGCAAAAGCAGGGTATACAGGTATGGCTCGATGACTTTGGTACTGGCTATTCATCGTTGAGCAACATTCGCAAGTACTCGGTAGACGGGCTCAAGATAGACCGTTCCTTTGTGATGGATATGGATAAGGACCCGCAGGATCGGGCCTTGAGTCTGGCAATTATTTCGATGGCCAAGAATCTCGATTTGCCCGTAGTTGCCGAGGGTGTCGAAACCGAGAGCCAATTGGCCATTCTTAAAGAATATGGCTGTACATTCAGTCAGGGCTACTTTCATAGCCGACCTCTACCTGCAGACGCGTTTTTCGAAGCTTATCTCAACACCCGCGACGCCGACGACAACCCTTAGCGTAAGATTCAGCTCTTGCCATCATCCACGTCTGCATCCGCCGCGATTTGAACACCAGGCCCCGGGGCTCTGCGTTTGTTCTTCAGCAATTTTTCAAAGCTCTCTGGTCGATGAAGGTAAAAACCCTGCGCATATTGCACGCCCATATCCTGTAAGTATTCCAGTGCTCGCTCGTCTTCCACAAATTCGGCCACAATTTGCTTGCCAAGCGTCTGCCCGATATCACTAATGGCTCTCACCATCGCGCGATCCGTTTCATCGCGTGCAATGTTGCGCACAAAGCTACCATCAATTTTGAGCATATCCACCGGCAGCTGTTTGAGGTAACTGAAAGACGACAACCCGGCGCCAAAATCATCCAGCGCAAACTCGGCACCAGCACCTCGGAGCTCTGCAATAAATCGATGCACCTCACTCATTTTGGAGATGGCCGCGGTTTCGGTAATCTCAAAACACATATGCTCAGCCGAGATTTCGTATTGTGCCAATAGCTCCAAAACATAATCGGCAAAATCATCCTGATCGAAGGAGCGCCCAGAAATATTGATGTGACAGGCATCCAATTGCTCGAGCTGGTCGGCATACTCGGCAAACAGCTGACACACACGCTCAATGACCCAGCGGTCCAGCAAGTGCACAATGCCAAAACGCTCCGCCGCGGGTAAAAATGCCCCAGGAGGTATGGGATTGCCGTCGTCACCTCGCATGCGCACCAACACTTCATAACGATTGCCCGGCTGCAGATCCAACGAATGAATACGTTGCGCATCCAGATAAAACAGATTCTGATCGATAGCTCGGCGTATGCGATCCAGCCATTCCATTTGGGCGCGACGCGCCTCGAGCTCCTCGTCCTTTTCATGACTTAGGAGTACGCGATTGCGCCCCTGCTCCTTGGCAAAATGGCAGGCTGAATCCGCCGCACGCAAGAGGTCTATGCGGTCACCACTGGTCGCCGTAATGGGCACAATGCCAATGCTGCACCCTATGTTAAAGCTGCGGTCTTCCCACACAAAGGGGGTGTTTTCGAGTCTATCGCGCAACTCTTCGGCAAGTTTAACTGCCGCATCGGGCTCGCAACAATCGTAAATCACGGCGAACTCATCACCGCCCAGACGTGCTAACAAATCACTCTTGCGCAAAGAGCGAGAAAGCGTTTGCGCCACCTGCTGGAGTAACTGGTCACCAACATAATGGCCTAGCGTGTCGTTGATAATTTTGAACTGGTCGAGATCGATAAAGCACAGAGCATGCACAAATCCTTCACTGCGCGCTCGCAACAGCGCTTCATCGAGATAACCCTCAAAGGCACGTCGGTTTATCAGCCCCGTCAAATCATCGTGACGCGCCTGGTAATTGAGCTCTTCTGCCAGGCGATGGGACTCGGAGATATCTTCAACCAGGCCAATAAATCGTAACCCTTCACCCTCCATACGCCCCAGTTGCGTTACTGTAATTTTGGTGTGAGTGACCGAACCATCTCCGCATACCAGGCGTTGTGTAAGCGAAATATGCTCGCGTTCTCCCCGACCGACGGCCTGACGCCCCTGAAGCTCAATAGCCTGATCATCTTCATAGATCACCTGTTGATAGCGCATGGTAAGCAACTGCGATCGGCTATAACGCAACAGCTTGCACATGGCCGCATTCACCTCTAAAAAATGCCCCTTCTCATCAAGTTGTGCAATGCCCAGACCTGCGTGTTCAAAAGTCAGTCGAAATTTAAATTCCGACATGCGCAAGGCATGCGTAAAGCGCAGCACCAGGATGATCATGAGCAGGCCCAGTATCAAAAACACGGCGACGGTACTGATTGAAAGAATCTTCACCATGGCGCGGCTGGCGCCCGTCATGGCCTGTCTAAATTGCGCCGCATCCCGCTCAAGAGAACCATCCAGCCATTCAAGTTGTCGTTGCAGGTCACTCCGTTGGGCGGTAACTGCCTTGCCACTGGTGGCACTCTGTTCAAGACTGTCCAGTATTTCGCCCAGCTCAATCAGCCCTTGATCGCTTTGTCGCCAAGCCTTAATCGCCTCTTTAAAGTACGGTGCGTTGTGTAGCAAACGGAATAGCCAGACCATACGAGGGATGTCGTCGGGATGAATACGCCCCTGTAAAAAATGCTCACGGGCCTGGTCATACTGCCCCGCCTCCATGGCAACGCGCGCCTGCAAATCGCCTATGGGTACCTGATGCCAGCTTCGTGCTCGCTTCATGTGAATAGGGTTCCCCGTATCCGCGTAGAGGTGTGCCAGCCGAACAGTCTCAACCTGAGCACGCGACCAGATGCTCTCACCGGCAAGATAACCGGTAACGCCAGACTGAAGCTGAATGATAAGAATGGTAAATAAAATGGCGACCAGGCCAAGTCCGAACATGGCCAGTAGAAAGGGTGTGGTGCGTCGCGCTGACACAAACTGCTCAGATCCCGAACCCGGCGCTGACTGTGGCGGCATATTAAGCCTCCTGCTAATGAGCGGCCAAACGCTGTATACAACAGCGCTTACTAAGCATTACCCTTCCAGTATAGTGAAGCCTGAGTCAGTCTCCAATTCTACTAACTCAGGTATTATGCGTCGTGACAGGAGCGACAGGCGCATGCTCGTACGCGTGCTCTTCCTGATTCACTTCCATCGAGACGCCAGTAGTGCGTAACAGCGGGGAAAATTCTGAACACTCCGCTTCGGGCACGGGCTCGACCTTGCGAATGCGCAAATAGGCAGCCAGACAAAACGCCAGCAAACTTACCATGTAATAGACCGGTAGACTGTAGTGTCCAAAGATTTGCATAAGCATGCCCGACAATAAGGGGCCCACCGTGGCACCAATACCGTACATCAGCAGCAGGGAACTGCCAAGCGTAACATACTGTGATGGGTCCGCCCGATCATTGGTGTGCGCAACACTCAAAGGATACAGACAAAAATACGCGCCACCAAAGCCAAACATGGCAACACTCACGGCCCAGTACGACACGCCCTGCAAAAGAATAGACAAGCCGGCAAAGATGGCTCCAAGCAAGGCGATGCCCAGCATGACCCAACGTCGGTCACCTTGATCGGACCAGTGACCAACCGGCCATTGAAATACCGCCCCGCCGATCATGGTGATACTCATAAAACCGGCTACCTGTGCATTGCTGAGGCCACTCTGGGTTGCGTAAACCGGCCCCATGGTAAACAGCGCGCCGCCAACCAGCCCTGCGACCAGACAGGCCCACATTCCCAATGGCGCCACGCGTTGCAACAGGCGCAGGTCTACCGAAGGTGCATCTACGCGGCCAGGCTCCGGCAGTCGTGTCCAGGCTACCGGCACCAGGCTCAAGGCAAAAAAGATGGCCGCAATGGCAAACAGATCAAGCTCACTCACTGCAGCGAGATCCAGCAAGTGCTGCCCTGCCGCCAGCGTTAACAGGTTGACCAGCATATACACGGCAAACACGCGGCCCCGGAGTTCACTGCTGCAGCGTTCATTGAGCCAGCTTTCAATCACCAGATAAATACTGACCACGGCGATGCCGTACACCAGGCGCATGGCCATCCAGAACCAGGGATTCACCCACAAACCATGCAGCAGCATCACAGAGCCACCAATGGCTGCCGCAATGGCGAACATCCGAATGTGCCCAATACGGTTGATCATGCGCGGGCCTTGATAAGTGCCCACAATGTAGCCGACAAAGTAAGACGACATGATCAGCCCCACCAGGCCCTCACTGTAAGATTCAAAGTTGGCTCTGAGCGATAGCAAGGTACCGGCCAGACCATGCCCCACCAGTAAAATGCCAATACCCAACAGCAGACTAAAAATAACGAACAATATGCGGCGTACCGCCATGATAAACTCCCTATTACGTCGCCCTGCCTCTTGTGTCTGGCCGAGAACGCCCTAATATTCGGGTTAACAAGCAGGCCTTTTTGAGGGTAGCTCAAAACACGATAGGTGCTGTGCAATACCCTCATACTGCCACCACCAATCCCTTTAGAGTGAGCGGAAGATGGAGTTCAAAGACTACTACAAGATTTTGGGCGTCACCGATAAAAGCACGCCTGAAGACATAAAAAAAGCATACCGTAAACTGGCGCGCAAGTATCATCCCGATGTCAGTAAGGAACAAGACGCCGAACAGCACTTTAAAGAAGTCTCAGAAGCCTACGAAGTGCTGAAGGATCCCGAGAAAAAAGCCGAGTACGATCAGCTGCGGAGTATGGGCGCACGGCGTGCTAATGGTGACTTTCGTCCACCGCCAGACTGGGAATCCTCAGCCCATTTTTCTGGTGGAGGATTCACCGAGGCCGACGCCAGCCAATTCAGCGAATTTTTTGAGTCGATTTTTGGCGGCATGGGCAGTAATAGG
>JBFHVM010000194.1:0-6607 GCA_041589495.1 Oleiphilaceae bacterium
AGGGGCTTGAAACATTGGAAAAAGTGGTCAAACTGGACTTGGAGATTCCCATCGTGGTGCTCACCGGCACCAATTCCGACCAGCTGGGTGAGCAGGCCATTGCTTCGGGAGCTCAGGATTACCTGACCAAACAAAAAATCAATCATGAACGCCTGGTTCGCTGCATCACCTTTGCCATAGAACGTGATCAGATGATGAAGGAAATCTCAGGCGTTATTCACAGCAACTCGATTTCCAAACTTCCTAACGCGCACGTTTTGAATGATCGCTTGTCGGTATTACTGCGGCAGAGCGAACGTAAACCCATCAATATTGCACTGTGCCTCATCAAGATTACGAATCTCAAAAAACAAACTGACATGGGCGGAGCGCCTGCCAGGAACGCGCTCCTGCTGAACGTTGCCCAACGCTTAACACACGAAAAACGCGCATCTGACCTGATCTGTCACATTGAGGAAGACTGTTTTGGCCTAGTCATTACCAACTTCCAGGACGAAACCGATATTAAAGAGGCTTTGGACAGAAAACTGACAGGATTGAGGGCCCCTTACGTGTTAGACAAATCCATCGCCAGCGCTCCGGTCAAACTGTCTGTTGCCGTGGGAGTGTGTATCGCGCAAGTCGGCTATGACCTGTTTGCCCTGCGCAGCCGAGCGGAAAAAGCGGTGACCAAGGCACAGAGCATGGATAGCGACTCACCTTATATTATTTCACATGATCCCTAGGACGCGGTCCTAGGACTCAATGGGTACTGCCTGCTTGGCTGCTTTTTCAAACCCTTCCAGATCCTGAAACACCAGAATCAAACCTTCAAAATCGTTCTTTTTATCAAGGTAGGGGAGAATGGTCAGCAGTATTCGCGCATTCTGCCCGCGCAGCTTTTCGATTTTCACGTGCTGCCGTTTCAGATTCCGCCTTACATTGCTCAAATGCGTTTCGATATCGCCCACATCAAAGTTGAGCGAAATATCTGTAAAGGGGCGATTGATGTCTAACGGCAGCAAATTAATGTATTCACGGGTTTTTGGCGTAAAGCGACGAATCAGCATGTGCTTATCGAGATACACCACACCAACATCAGTCGCGTTCAGCAGGCTATCGAGATCGAGATTCGCCTGCGTGAGTTCCTCGATTTTCTCCTGGTACTCCGTATTCACCGAAAACAGTTCTTCATTGACGGACTGAAGCTCTTCATTAGTCGATTGCAGCTCTTCGTTGGCGGCCATGAGCTCTTCGTTTGTCGCTTGTAACTCTTCACTGAGCGCCTCGACATCTTGCTGTTTTTCACCCAGCATTAGGCGCGCATCCAACAGCTCGGCATCAAGCTGACGAATACGCAAACTACTTTGATGCGCACTCTCGACACTTTCAACATTGGTGGCGTCGTCTTCAGAAACTGGCAGGCTTGCGCCTTCTATGAGGCTAAACATGTAATGGCCCGTGAACACCCCCTCGCCCAACGGCATGTAGGCCGCATCAACTTGAACCACAGACTTGGACTCCGGCACTCGTACATCAGTCAAAATAACACGTTTTTTACTTTGATCCACTTGCTTGATCAGCGAGCTAATCACCGAAACCAGGCTGTCCTGCAGCAAGCGACCATAATGTAGAGAGTGACTGCCGGGACGGAGCTTTTTGGTGAACTTTTCGGTCTCACCAAAGCTGTAAATAATATTATGGGCGCCGTCGAGGATAATGGTCGGCGGCACAAAGTGCTGAAACAACTTTTCTTTAATGCGCGGGATCGTGCCATCAAAATTGCGTTGCGCCTTGGTTTCTCCAGTGTAGTGTTTCATCACCCGTTTGTGCTTCGCCAGGCGCTCATCCAGGCCAATGTTTGAGAGACTCACACGTGTATTTTTAGCGCGCTGGTACAAATGCAGGGAGTGGTCCACCTCAACAAAATAGTCCGGCAAATTGCTGGTCGTCTCGGCTTCGCCCAACAGCAGATAACCCGTCGGCTTCATGGCGAAATGCAGAAAAGACAGAATGTCCTTTTGCGCATTGGCCTGAAAATAAATGAGCAGATTGCGGCAGGTCACCAGATCCATATTCGAAAAGGGCGGATCTTCCAGCAAGTTGTGCGCAGCAAACACCACGCGTTTGCGGATGCGCTCGGTTGCCAGATAAAACTCATCTTCACGCACAAAGTATTTTTCGAGAATGCCTTTTGGCAAGTCCTGCTCGATATGCTGTGTGTAACGCCCAAGGCCAGCCTGTCGAATGGCCACGCGGTCAATATCCGAGGCAAAAATACGAACATCGCGCTGCTCGCCAATACGTTCCATGGCCTCCTCAAAGAGGATGGAAATCGTGTAGGCTTCCTCGCCGGTAGAACAGCCGGGTACCCACACACGAATCACCTCTTCGGGTGTCGTATCCAACAGCATACGCTCTATTATCTGCGCGCCCAGAATATTCCAGACTTCGGCGTTACGAAAAAACTGCGTCACACCAATAGAGATATCGTCCACCAGCAAGTCTTGCTCTTCCTGCTGAACCATAAAGTAGTCCACGTAGTCTTCGAGCCGGGTAATACCCAGTATCCCCATGCGGTGCTGAATCCGGCGTTCCACTGTTGAAAGCTTGTAACTACGCAGGTCGATCTTGTTGTGTTCATGGACACGATCAAAAATACGTCGCAATAACTTAAGGCGCGCCTGATCCACCGAACCAGACTCGTTGCGCAGTGTACTTCTGGCACCTTTACCGTATTTGGCGATTTGAGCCCCCATCTCTTCTACATGCAAAATCAAATCAACATGACCGGTTTCGATAGCGTTGCGAGGCATACCATCAAACTCTGCCGACTCAGGATCTTGGGCGATGGTGAGAGCACCCATCTTCCGTAATTCACCCAAGCCGCGAGAGCCATCATTGCCCGTGCCGGAGAGGATGATCCCGACGGCCTGATTTTGACGCTCTTCAGCAAGAGAACGAAAAAAATAATCGATGGGGTGGTGAATGGGGCGATCATCCACCTCAGAGAGAATAATCTTGTTACTGGCAATAGAGATGTGTTTGCGCTGCGGCAACAAATAGATGGTATTGGCCTGCAATACCTCCAGATCCTCGGCCAACTTGACAGGCATATGACAATACTGCGACAGCAAGTCATCCATCAGAGTTTCAAAGTCTGGAGAAAGGTGCTGAACAACAATGACAGCCGCATTGATATCCGCGGGAAAGTGATCACAAAAGCTACGCAGCACGGGAAGCGCTCCGGCAGACACCCCAACACCCACCACAAGCTCAGGCTCGTTTTGTTTGAGGCTCTCGACTATCTCTTCGGGAGTTTTAGCGGGTACCTTTTTGTTGTCTGCAGGCTTGCTTGCTGAATGCTTATTCTGCTCTGCCTTGCCCTTATCCATTATCCCTTCCTTATGACCGGCCTATTCTCGCACAGCCCCGTCAAAACGCCCGGCTGTGAGCCCAGTCTAGAGCTTTTTCATCCACGCGTACAGCGTGCCTGCATCCACCGGACGACTGTAATAATAGCCCTGCGTATAGTCGCAGCCCATTTGTAGTAAGGCTTCGCGTTCTTCTTCTGTTTCGACGCCTTCGGCGACCACCGTTTTATCCAGAGAGTGACACAGTTCAATGCAGCCTTTTACCAAGGCCGCCTGTTGGCTTGAGGCCATCAATTCACGGGTAAAGGTCTTGTCCAGTTTGACAATATCAATAGGGAATTTAGTAAGATAGCTAAGCGATGAATACCCTGTTCCAAAGTCATCGAGAGCAATCATAAACCCCTGCTCTTTGAGATACTCCAGATTGCTGGCCACCTCGGGGCGATCTTCGATCAACGTGCTTTCGGTTAATTCCAGCGTGACGCGTTGACACCCGAATGAACTGCTTGCAAAGCAATCGGCTATAAACTGTGACAGCTTGTTCTCAAAGAGTTGAATCGCACAGATATTGACAGACAAACGCAAGCTGTCTTTGTCCCCCCCTGATTTCTCCAACAGGTTTTCAAAGTTATTTTTGACCGCATGTAGCATATAGTGCTGGAGGTCAATAATCAGGCCATTCGCCTCTGCTACATCGACCACCAGCTCCGGGTTCATCCATCCCATTTTTTCATCCTGCCACCGCATCAGAGCTTCAATACTGGCAACGCTCTCGGATTCATTATGGATGATGGGTTGATAAAAAAATCGAATGACCTCGCCGGTAATCGCCGAGGGCAGACTTTGAGAAATATGATAGGCCGTTGAAATCGCCTCCCCGTGCGCCGTGCTGTAACGAATGTACTGGTTTTTACCGTTTTTCTTGGCCGAATACATGGCCATATCGGCCTGCTTCATTAGCTCGTCGAGCAGAATCTCATCTGCTACGAACTCTGCTCGCTCATCACCCAGAAAGCTTGCAATACCGATACTCGCAGACAAATGAAGAGTGACTTCCTCTAATAGGTAGGGATGGCGCAATGCGGCCGTAATTTTACCGGCCAGATTATCCACGACCTCATCGGGCACCTCTCCCGGCATGATGACCACAAACTCATCGCCACCAAAGCGGGCAACAATATCCGTTTGACGCACCTGGCGAGACAAGCGTTGCGCAGCCTGCACGAGCACCTGATCGCCGATGGCGTGACCGTAGATATCATTGATGGTCTTAAAACCATCCAGATCGATAAACAAAACCTGTATCTTTTGCCGTAAGCGTTTGCCTAGTGAAATATAGCGCTCCAGCTGATGCTTCATGGCTAGACGGTTGTAGAGACCTGTGACCGAATCGTAATTGGCAAGTTTGTGAATCTCCTGTTGACGCTCGACCCGGTCAGTGACATCGATAATGGCACATACCGCATGTTCCAATTCGCCTTCGTCGTTGATGCTCCCCTTTACATCTAACTGCAAGACCCTATCATGGCCGGCCGAATAGCGCTCCAGTTCTAACTGCGCATAACCCTGCGTCAACACCTCACTGATCAGCGTATGCAGGAAGTTCTCGTGTTGACTGAAGAGCTTGGTCCAGCCACGAGACAGCAACTCTTCTTTAGAAAGTTCGGTAAGGCGAGACACCTCCGAATTGGCAAAATCGCACTCCCAATCAGCATTGAGGCTGAGTATGCCAATGGGAGCCTTGGAAATCAGATTACGAATCAGGGCGTCCTGCGTATTCGGCACTGGAGCTGTGCTGCTCCCCTCGCGAAACCAGGCCAACACCAGTACAAAGGGAACCCGAGAGCGTTGCGTTAATTCTGCGATAGGCAAACACAACGCAGAACATAAGAGTGGCTCGCTCAGGCCCTTGCGGGTGAGCTGAAAGTCGAGCAACTCGATGCGTTTCTTGCGGGAAGCACTGTCATCCAGCAATAACGCGCATTCTTTTGCCAGGGTTGGCTGAAGCTGCTTTAACAGAGGAAGAGTTTCAGTTTGTTGACTGACATCGAGCCAGCGCGCAACGTTCTCGTTTAAAAACAGTACCTCATCACTGGCGTTCACCAGAATAATGCCCAAACCCGCAATTTCGGCAGTGCCATTGAGGAAGAACTGCAGGGCCTCGTGTGGCTGCTCCACCAGATTCGCGTTTACAAAGTTCTTCACCCAAACTCCTCGCGCCACAAATCCATGATGCTCAACCTGATCAGTATAGTTCAGCAGTAGCGAAAGTCATCGACAGCGTCCCAAATGACAACACCCAAGCAAAAATTATCGTATTTGGCCCCCAGCGTAAACTCTTGCAAACTCAATGTAGAAGCATTGCTAAGCCCCTGAACTTTGCTATCTTTTCTTAGTGGGCAGCACTTCGTTTTTTCCCTCATGTTAACAACGCTGCCCCACCCGCAAAAACCGACAACTGGAGTACGCAATGGGCGCTTTGCTAAATAAACGCACGACGATTGCCGCAACGCTTATCTGCGTGCTATTAATCGCCCTATTATCGACTTCAGCCATTGCCAACTCACAAAGTGACGGCGTTTTGCGCCTGGGCACAATCAGCAGCAAGCCCAAAAAACACATTAAGCATGGCACGCCTCTGGTGAATTACCTGGTCGACAAGCTCTCGGCCTATGGCATCACTACAGGCGAAGTGGTGGTGGCCAACGATATTGAACAAATGGCGCTATGGTTACGCACGGGTCAAGTCGACCTGGTTTCCGAAACCGTCTTCGCAGCCTTGCAGTTAAAAGAAAAGGCCAATGCCCAATTTTTGGTGCGACGCTGGAAGAAAAACGTGGGCGAATATTCTTCGGTGTTTATTACGGCCCGCAATTCCGGCATCGCTTCGCTGAAAGACCTGGCAGGCAAAAAAATCGTCTTTGAAGATCGCAGCTCCACCAGCGGTTATTATATCCCGGCGGCCATGTTGATTGAGGAAGGGATGGCTCTGCAGCCCATTTCATCACCCTCATCGCCGGTTCCGGCCGATAAGGTGGGTGTGCTGTTTGCGAATGAGCAATTAAATGCTTCCAGCGAAATCAATATCACTGCCTGGGTATTTCAGGGTCAGGCTGATGTAGGCGCCTTTAGCGATCTCGATTGGAGTAGCCCCAAGTCTGCACCACCCAAAATGAAGGAAAAACTACATGTATTTCATGAGAGCCCTCCCTTTCCCCGCGCCGTCATGGTGATAAGAGAGTCTCTGCCCACCA
>JBFHVM010000195.1:0-6558 GCA_041589495.1 Oleiphilaceae bacterium
AATAACAAACCTAAATAGATACAAAATGGATGCAGAAAATAATTTAAAAGCCATTTGCAAATGGTTAAAGGAAGTGAAAGGGATAATGGAAATTGATATGATGGAATTGATTGATTACATCAGCTGGGCGCAGCTTAAAAGTTTTACTTTTGCCCTGGTGATCATTACCTTGCTGTTAATGGTGACGCTGGGCTCGGTTCAGGCCGGTTTGATTTCGATGGTGCCCAATCTGCTGCCTGCCTTTTTTACTTTTGGCGTGATGGGGCTGTTCGGTATTCCTCTGGATACTGATACCCTGATCATAGCCCCTCTGATTATTGGTATCGCGGTTGACGACACGATCCATTTTGTCGCGCATTATCGAGATGTCTGGTACGAAACAGGCGAAGTCAGGGCTTCATTGGTCGCCACAATTAAAGAAGTTGGGCAAGCGGTTACCTTTACCACTCTGATTCTCGGTATCGGATTTTCGATGTTGGCCTTTTCTGATTATCTGGGGCTCGCTAAAACCGGTATTTTTGGTTCACTGGCCATCCTGGTTGCCTTGTCTTCCGATCTTTTTCTGTTGCCAGCTCTTATTTACTGGTTAAAACCCGACCTTGGGCGCAGACGCTGGTTGGCGCGCAAGGGCAAGGAGGCAATGCCATGCGAGTCTTAAGTGTGTTGTTGTTTGGTATCATGACGGTAACGGTCAATGCCCAACCAGATGCTCGTGCCATCATGGAGAAGGTGGATGAGCAACAGCGATTGGTCGCCCATCAGACCCTAACGCGCTCTCGATTATCTTCCTGTAATTTTGCGCGTCAACAAACAGGCATTGTTTGTACCGAAGAACCCCGGGTAAAAGTGCTTGAGAGCTATTCTCGTCAGCGTGGCGAGCAACTTAAAGATAGCCAGAGTATTTCGATTGTGTTGGAGCCCGCCAATGAGCGGGGTATTGGTATGCTGACCTACAGTTACGATGAGGCGGAAAAGGATACTGAATCCTGGCTTTATCTTTCGGCGCTGGGCAAGGTAAAACGCATGGCCGCCGGCTCGGGGGATGATCAGGAACCGGTGTCCTTTTTTGGTTCCGAATTCACCACCGAAGATATGGAAAACGGCAAGACTGACGAGTACAGTTATCAAGTTCTGCAAAGTGGCCCCTTTAAAGATAGAAACGTTTGGGTGATTGAGGCAAAACCGCTACCTGTGCGCATCCCCAAAACCCGTTACAGCAAGCTACTGCTGTGGATAGATCAGGAACGATTGCTGCCACTAAGAATGCAGGCTTACGATCGTCGCGGCAATCTCTACAAACGTATGCAATTTGATCGCATCGAGCAGCACAATAAGCTTTGGCTGGCGCGGCAGGTTAGCCTGTTCAATATGCAAAACCAGAGGCTGTCGACATTGCACACAGACAACATTGTACAAGGTGTGCCGGTTAGCTCGGAATTTTTAACGCAACGCACACTCATCGATTTTGCCTTTCGGGAGAGCGTTCTGGCGGAGTTGAGGCCGCACTTTGAGTAACAGTGCTGTTTTACAGGCGTATTTGCTACGTGTTTGTTTCCTGTTAGGTCTGTGTTTTTTACCACCGGTGCTGGCGGAGGATTGGCTGAGCAGCGATGAGGAATTTTCGTTTTCACCACCGCTATCCGCGCCGGCCCGCGCGCCTCGCGCGTCACGCACGCGCTTTAGTCAGTTTGCAACACAAGGTGATGGCCTGCAGCGCTGGCGTTCAGAGCTGAGTTTTGAGTTTGAGCGCGCGCTCAAACTTGGCCACTATATTCGTCTCGATATGAAAAGTCGCCGCTTTCACGCCAGTGACGAGTTGGCTGAGGCGGCCGGCGGTGCCTATCACGAAAACGAAGTAGAAGAACTTTGGTGGCAATGGAGCGGTGACAGCTGCTTTGCCAAAGTGGGACGACAAGGGGTCTATTGGGGGGCTGTAGATAACAGTTTTGCACTCGACCAATTAACGCCCTTTGATTATACCGAAGCGCTGCTCACATCTTTTACGGCTTTGAGGGCGGGGCAAGATGCCATCAATCTGCGCTGTTATCAGAATAGTTGGCAGGTCGAAGTCTTTGTTAACCCCCGTCCGGATCTAAGCACTATCACTCACCAATCCGGAGAGGATTGGGAGGCGCTGGAGGATTCACTGCATGAAGAATGGGCAGTCCGCCTGCAGTGGGCTGAGGCGGGGCGCGATATCGCGTTGATTTGGGCGCGCGTCGAGGATAATTTGCCGACGCCGGTTTTCAATGCACAAACAACGGATTTTGATTTGGCTGTAGCGCGCTATGATTTGTTGGGGCTCAGTCTGGTGCAAGCCATAGAACGTTTGCTGGTACAAGTCGATGTAGCTTGGCACAGTGACCAATTGCAGGCCTATACCTCACAAACCCAACACGAATGGCAAGTCGCCTTGGGGCTGGAGTACACAACCAGCGGGAATCACCGCTTCAACGCAGGCGTCTGGCATTATATCGCGCCACCATTGAACCCGGGCGACAATGGTGAGCCGACGGCATTGTGGAGTTTTTCGTGGGGTAAAGGGTATTTCAATGACGAGCTTGATCTCAGCATATTGGGTCAGTGGGGGGGGGATCCGCGTCAGGGTATGATGACGGGCTTGGCTGACTACGTTTGGACGCAACACTGGTCAACGCGCCTGGCGCTTTCATACAGCAATGCTGATGAAACAGCTGGCGGGTTGGTCAACAGCATCAAAAGAGAGTGGTCTCTGAGCACAGAGCTGGAATGGGTGTATTGAAGTTGGCGTGCGTCAGGGAGCACTGAGTGCTCCCTTTTTAAGATATTCAGTTCACTTCTTTACGCAAAATACACTGAGTTTATTGCCGTCTAAATCGCGAAAGTAGCCGGCATAAAAGCCTTCCATATCTTCTCGGGGACCAGCTGGGCCTTCGTCTTTGGCGCCCAGTTCAATGGCTTTGTCGTATACCGCGTGGACCTGTTCGGGCGAAGCAACATTGAGCGCTACCATGACACCGTTACCTACCGACGCAGTTTTGCCGTCAAAGGGCTTAGTGAGAGAGAGTCCGGGCTCGGCAGGATTGCGACTCCATGCAATAAAATTCTCGTTTTCCATAAAGCGCTTGGCATCCATTTGAGCCAGTACCTGATCATAAAAGCTGGCGGCTTGCGCTAGATTATTAGTTCCAAGGGTGACATATCCAATCATTACTTACTCCCTAAACCATGGAAATGAACTAAACAGGGCGTCGCAGAACGTTCACACCATGCGACAACCTCTGAGGGCGGCATGATAAGGGCTGGTTTATACAATTGCCATGCCTTAAGTGTTTTTTAATACTTGGACCGCATGTTTGTTTTTGGATTCGAGCAGCTCAAACAAATGTTCAGCGATGGCGTCAGGATTGATCGGCATGGTGAGCCAGCCTGCCAGTATTTTGAGGTGGCGCTGTACTTTGTCGCCGCTCAGTGTCTTGGGGTATTCAACACTCACGCCCAAGCATACGGCCTGTTTTTGCAGAGGTGCTTCGCTAATGGATTTAAGCAAATCCAGTTCTGCTACGGCACCTTTTCCGTCAGGTTCAAGGTTGATTAATATGGCATCAAAGGTTCTGTTCTGGAGAAACTCACTCGCCACTTTTCTCGAGTCTGCGGTGTAAACGTAATAGTCGCGTGCCTCGATTTCTTCTATAACACCGTGAAAAATATCAATGCCATAGGTGCCAATAACCAGTACTTCTGCCTTCGCTGTCATACGTTTTGCCACTGCCTTGTCTTTACTCTAAAGATAGTTGGCCTGACATGGCTTGCAAGTCGTCAGGGGTTAATTAATCCCGGCTTTACGCATTATCGCCATAGGACAGTATTAGCTGGTCGACAAGCCTGCCCAGATGTTCAAGATGAAACCCGAGGCCATTACCCACTTTGGGGTTCCCGTTGTAGATGCTGTCTCCAACGGGCATCAGCTGTTTACCAAAACAGCGAAGTTGTTGTGGCTCTGGCGTGACATATGGTTGATAAACGAAGGGTGGTTCAATCGTCGTATCGGTTAAGCCTTCACCAGAAATCAGCTCAAGCAGCTCAAGGAGTCGATCATCGAGGCAAATATGATTGTTTTTAATCGTGTCGAGAGCGGAAGATACGGGCATTGAGCTGCCAATAACAGAAGAAAGCTGTGCAAAAGCTTTGCTGCTCAAATTAGCAAACAACATCATGGAGTTAAGTGGCTTACAAAGCTTGCCCTGCCATAGGTAAAACATACCATCGGCATTATGTGTTTCAAGATAATTCATGATTTGGTCATGCATGGATACGGGAATGCCAAGTAGCTTGACCATTGGCACGGACAATGGGCCATTGTTCATGTGAGGGCGAATCTTAGTCAAAGAGGTTTCTGTGACAAGATCAAAGCTTACAGCTGGAGAATTCTGGATATGACGAATACCAAAGCCATTGAACCCTTTGCCATAAGCCTTGATACTCGGGAAACTGACAGCTGCGCCATCGGCTGAAACAAAGGACGAACTAATGGCAGATTGTTGCAGATCGAGTCGGCCTCCGGTGGCGTCAAATACCAGCTGTGTATTAGTGCTTTGTAAAAATTCCAGTGGGTACTGTTCAGCAAATAAAAACTTAACCCCTAATTCACGGCAAGACATGAAAAGCAATGATTCGAGTGTGGCGATGGTACACCCCAGGAAACCGGGTTCACCAAACTCAAATAATAACTGTTGCACCCTGGGGTCTATCCGTCCGCCAAATGTCGCTGTGCGCAGGTGCGTTAACCAATTTCGCGTAAATGGCTTTTTGTAATGCGTGTATTTCACGCGCTTATCAATAACCAGCACATGAACCTGGTCACCGAACGCCATCTTGAGCATGTTAGCGAGTGCTAAGCCACAGCAACCCGCACCAAGTATTGTAATATTCAGATGATTTCCATTTTGTGCCGCTGCGAGTGCATCGATAAGAGCTAGACCTTCGAGATGTAAAAAATCATCGGCTACCATGGCTGGGTGCTCTGAAGTGGCCAGCTGCTGAACAAGTTGCCAGCGATGCGCAATATCTTTGGTTGCCTGTAGCGCATCAAGCTCGCAATGGAATGTATTTGAGAACGATTCGGTCTGCTTTTGATCTGTTGGTGGGGTAGAGTTTATTGGTGGTGCTGCTTCAATAAATTGCGGCTCAACACTCGCAGAATATAGCCAACCTTCGGCTGCTTTGGAAACCAGAAGTTTACGGGAGGCCGTTTCATATCCTTTGAGGGTTTCAATGGCAGGTTTAGAATCTCCTTTTGGCTGCATCCGTAAAATCTCGCCCAATGCCTTGCGCATTGACAAATTAGAGGGTTCTCGCTGCAGGGCTTGCAGCAACATTTGCTTGGCGGCACCAAACTGCCGAGTTCGCAAAAGTTGATTGAGAATCATCGAAAATTGTTGCCCGTTGGTGGGTGCAGCTGTCATAGATACTCGGAACCCTCACGACCAGTGAGAGCACGTAAAATCCTTGTGTTAATGCGTTGCTTGAGTGGGATACTCTAAGTTGAGTGCGCACCACGTTCAAGGCAACAAGCCAACGTAATTCTCATAAAGAATAATTTTCAGGATTTATTGGCCTTGTTAATCGAACCGGTTACGCTTTGCAGCCTGAAAACTGGATCATTCATCGTGGAAAATCACTCATGCCAGACATTGTTGTCATGTTTTTTTTGCTGGGCCTTGTGGCCGGCCTGTTAAAGTCTGATTTAAAAATACCCGAAGCCGCCTACGATACACTGAGTTTATTGCTCATGCTGACCATTGGACTGAAAGGGGGCATGGTGTTGCACGGTGCATTGGAATGGGGCTTGGTTGCCGAGCTCATATTAATTGCCGGGCTTGGCGCGATCATCCCACTCGTGGTGTTCCCGGTGTTATATAAACTGGCGGGCGCTGAAGCAGAAAATGCCGCTAGCCTGGCTGCTCACTATGGTTCGGTGAGTGCGGGTACATTTGCCGTCGCTCTCGCCTACGTGGATACCGTTGGCTTGCCCTCCGACCCGCAGGTGACCTTGTATCTGGTGATGTTGGAGTTACCGGCAATCCTTGTTTCACTGGCCTTGTACCGCAAGTATTTTGCCTCTGAGCCTGCCAGTGGTTCTCACAGTGAGTTGTGGCGAGAAACCTTTACTAACCGCGGTGTGGTTTTACTGGTAGGTGGAGTGATTATTGGTTTTATGTACGGGCCGGTAGAAGGCGCCGCGGTAACAGAATTGCTGACCAGTGCATTTAAAGCCGTGCTTGCCCTGTTTTTGTTGGAGATGGGCCTCACCGCCGCCGAAACACTTTCGCCTATTCCTTGGCAGAAATGGCGTTTGCTGGTGTTTGCGCTGGTTGCACCGCCCTGTCTCTCTCTACTGGGAATGGGGGCCGGGATCATGTTAGGGCTGGCGACAGGGAGTGTATTAATACTCGCAACACTCACCGCCAGTGCCTCGTATATCGCCGCACCCGCGGCGATTCGAACAGCGATTCCCAAAGCGGATATTGGCTTGGCTATGTTGTTGTCGTTGGGTATTACCTTTCCATTTAATGTGAT
>JBFHVM010000196.1:0-6541 GCA_041589495.1 Oleiphilaceae bacterium
ACCTGCAATTTACCTTCGTGCGTACGGGCTCGCTGGGCAAAGATATCCAGTATCACTCCTGTACGATCGATGACACGAGAGCTTAGCTCAGCTTCAAGGTTGCGTTGCTGACTCGGAGACAAGGCGTGATTGAACAGCACCACATCGGCCTCGGCGACCTGCATCAGGGCTTTAATTTCTTCGAGCTTGCCGGTGCCCACAAAAAAACGTGGACTGGGCTGAGAACGGGAACCCGTGACGATGCCCACGGTTTCAACGCCGGCAGAGGCTACCAGCTCCTGAAATTCATCAGGATCTTCGCGCTCTTTTTCAGATGTAAAATCGATATGAACAACGATCGCCCGCTCACCGGTATCAGGTCTTTCAAACACAAGAACTGCTCAGTAAACGGGCGTAAAGGAAGGAACAACTAACATGCAAGTGACTATTCTGCTTAGCTGTTGCCGTCCTGCTCTTCGTTTTGCGATGGGATGCGCACATTACGCGCAGGAACAACTGTCGAGATAGCATGCTTGTAAACCATTTGGCTTACAGTGTTTTTCAACAAAATGACGAACTGGTCGAACGATTCGATCTGCCCCTGCAGTTTGATACCGTTCACCAGAAAGATGGAAACCGGAACTCGCTCCTTGCGTAAGGCGTTCAAGTATGGATCTTGAAGAGAATGACCCTTAGACATGTTGTTATCTCCTGATGCTTATAATATGTAATCGTTATCTATTGTTAGATGTTTGCTGGTGACTGCCCCTAGATGGCGGCATGTTCTAGCAATTTCAATGCCTTAGACAAATTATTTCTGTCCCCCGATGCCAGCCATTCTACACCAGGCCAAGACCTGAGCCACGTTAACTGTCGTTTAGCCAACTGCCGGGTGGCAATAATGCCCCGTTCGATCATTTGATCGTAATCCAAGCGCCCTTCGAGATGATCCCACACCTGACGGTACCCCACACAACGCATGGCGGGCATATCCGGCGCATAGCGCCCTGTCTCGTACAGCGTTTTCACCTCTTCTACAAAGCCTTGCTCCAGCATCACGTGAAAGCGCTGTGCAATCCGTTCGTGCAGAACTCGCCTTTCGGGTGGCGAAATGGCCAGATTCACGATAGGCAAAGGTAGCGGAGGTAAACCTTCCTCCAGCTTAGTGTAATCGGCTTTATCGCCTTTTCCAGTTCCAATTTGACCCTGTGTAGACTGATCTACGGTTTTCTGCGCATTCCAGATCTCTGTCATGGACCTGCCAGCCACCCGATATACTTCAAGGGCCCGTTGCAAACGCTGTGGATCGGTAGGATGAATACGCGCCGCCGACTCAGGATCTACTTCGGCAAGCTGTGCGTGCACGTATTCCCAACCGTGCGTTTTAGCATCACTGAGAATTGCGTCGCGCACTTTTTGATCCGCACTGGGCAAAGCGGCGATGCCGTCCCTGAGAACCCGAAAATACAGCATGGTTCCGCCCACCAGCACAGGAACCTTGCCCGCCGCGCGAATTTCGTCGATGGCGGCACGCGCATCGCAATAAAAATCGGCGGCAGAATAGGATTCGTGCGGGTCACGTATATCGATCAGACGGTGCGGGGCACGCTCGAGCAATTCGGCATCAGGCTTGGCCGTACCGATGTTCATACCGCGGTAAATCAAGGCAGAATCGACACTGATCAACTCACACGGCAGGTTTTCGTATAATTCCACCGCAAGATCGGTTTTACCGGAGGCCGTAGGCCCCATCAAAAAGACAACGGGCAAATGTGCAGGCGCCGCTTTCACTTATCTGCCACGCAAAAAGAGCTTGTCGAGCTCGGCCATACTCAGTGCCGTCCAGGTGGGACGACCATGATTACACTGACCACTGCGCTCGGTTTCTTCCATGTCGCGCAGCAAAGCGTTCATTTCGGGCAAGGTCAGCTGGCGATTGGCTCGCACGGAACCATGACAAGCCATGGTAGACATCAATTCATTGGCCTTGGCTTCGAGCTGATCGGAATAACCGTGAGCAATCATGTCACTGAGCAAATCGCGCACCAGCGCTGCCACATCAACATTTTGCAGTAGTACCGGCACCTGTCGAATCACCAGACTCTCGGGGCCTGTGCGCTCCATGCGCAAGCCGAAACGCAACAATTCCTCGGCACAATCTTCGGCGACCCCGGCCTCTTTACTGCTGACAGCAAGATTCATGGGCACCAGCAAAGGCTGGGACTGAATGCCCGAAGCGTAATAGGAAGCCTTCATACGCTCGTAGGTAATACGCTCGTGTGCAGCATGCATATCGACAATGATCATGCCCTGCTTGTTCTGGGCCAAGATGTAAATGCCATGCAGCTGAGCAACAGCGAATCCGAGGGGGTAATCTTGAGGATTTTCCGCTACTTCCTGCGGAGCGGACGCCAACACTGGTGATGCCACTGGCGCTGCATAATCCTGGCCGGCTAATGACTGCTGAGCAGGCGCAGCCGATTCGTGCAGCGTCGCATAAGCATTCATGTGCTCCGCTACAGCCGCTCGCGCCGGTTGCTCACGCAATGACATGGCTACTTGCGAGCCGTAGCCAGGCTGAGCAGCCAAACTGGACTGATCGGCAACCATTGGCTGACTCGTGTTGGCGAAGGAAAATGGCGAAGGATCAGAGCCACTGCCGTCTTCAGCCACCTCGGGCCGCACATCGGCCAGCGCTTTGTGCAAACTACGGAAAATAAAGTCATGCACCAAGCGCCCGTCGCGAAAGCGCACTTCATGCTTGGTCGGGTGCACGTTCACATCCACCAGAGCCGGATCAAGCTCTAAATACAAGACAAATGCAGGATGACGACCGTGGTACAGCACATCCCGATTAGCCTGCTTGACGGCATGCGAGACCAGGCGATCCCGAATCACCCGGCCATTGACGTAGAAGTACTGTAAATCAGCCTGACTACGAGAGAAAGTGGGCAGAGCCACCCAACCCCATAGCTTGAGCCCCGAAGCCTCCACATCAATCTCTACGGCATTTTCCATAAAGGGCTTGCCGCAGAGACTGGCGATGCGCTGCTCTTTGGCGCGCAGCTCGGGAGCCGGCCGCAGCATATGCACGGGCTTGCCGTTGTGTACTAACTCAAAGTTGACGTCGAAGCGACTGAGCGCCTGCCTCTTAACGACTTCTTCAAGGTGATTGAACTCGGTTTTTTCGGTGCGCATAAACTTGCGACGCGCGGGCGTATTGAAGAACAGGTCGCGCACATCCACTGTGGTGCCGCGATTGTGGGCAACGGGCGACAATTTGGCTTCCATATCGCGCCCTTCGGTAATTACCTGCCAACCCTGCTCAGAAACCTCTGTACGCGAACTTAGGGTAAGGCGCGACACCGAACTGATACTGGCCAGCGCCTCGCCGCGAAACCCAAGTGTGGCCACGGCCTCAAGATCATCCAGCGATTCAATTTTACTGGTGGCATGGCGGCTCAGGGCCAGCGGCAGGTCGTCTTTATCCATGCCACTGCCGTCATCGCGGATCTGAATCCGTTTAATACCACCCTGCTCTACCTGAATACTCACACGCTTAGCCCCCGCATCAAGGGCATTTTCAAGGAGTTCTTTAACGACAGATGCCGGCCGCTCAACCACCTCACCCGCAGCAATCTGGTTGGCGAGTCGTGGCGACAGCAATTGAATACGAGCCATAGTAATCCGGTTAACTAAGAGAATTTGCAGCCCGCGAGCATGCCTCGCGGTTTGATATGCCGCTATTGTCCCGAAGGCCGGGAACAAGAGCAAGGGGACGAATTAAAAAGGCGGCGTGTAGGTCGGTATTTATGTCGACGGTGAGTTGCGGGGCTTCGACCTTGTTGGCATACATGCCAACCTACAAAACACTGTAGGTCGACATTTATGTCGACGATGAGCTACGGGGTTTCGATCTTGTTGGCATACATGCCAACCTACACCGTTTCTTAAGAAGCCGGTACGCGCAGCCTTTGCCCTACGCGAAGCTGATCGCTATTCAGACCATTAATGGCACGCAAATCATTTACCGATACAGCATTTTTCATGGCGATATGTGAGAGCGTGTCGCCACGTTGCACGGTATAGTTTCTTACACCCGAAGCCTTGTGAGGGTTCTGCTTGTAGGCCAGATAAGTACCCGGTGGCGGTGTCTTTTCAAAAAAGCTCTCAACGCCTGTAGAGATAGAATCCGCGATCTGGCGCTGGTATTTGCGGGTTTTAAGACGTCGACTTTCGGCCGGATTGGAAATAAACCCGGTCTCCACCAGAATCGACGGAATGTCCGGCGACTTAAGCACCACGAAGCCCGCCTGTTGCACGTTGCGCTTATGCAAACGCGCCACACGCCCGAGGGATTTTAGTACGTGGTCCCCGACTCCCAGACTCGCCTTGAGACTCGCCGTTGACGAAAGGTCCAGCAACACACTGGCCAGCACATCGTCCTTATCTTCAAGACTGACGCCACCTACACCGCCAATCAAATCCGCGGCATTTTCTTTGCGCGCCAGCCAACGCGCAGCCTCACTAGTCGCCCCACGATGCGAAATGGCAAATACCGAAGCTCCATTCGCCTGCGCTTTAATAAAGGCATCGGCATGTACCGACACCAGCAAATCAGCGTTCTTTTTCCGCGCAATCGCGGTACGATCGCGCAAACGAATGTAGTAATCCCGCTCTCGTGTGAGATAGGCCCTAAAACCCTTTTTACGGTTAATGTCTTCGGCCAGGGCTTGCGAGATGGCCAATACCACATCTTTCTCTTTGACCCGGCCCGGGCCAATCGCACCGGGATCTTCACCGCCATGCCCCGGATCAATCACCACGATGATATCTCTTTGGGTATCGGGCATAACCGAAATCGCGGGTTTCGACTGCTTGGCCTTGGCAGATTTTGGATACAGATCGATCACCAGACGGTCGCCATATTGAGCATTAGGCTTAAGCAAAAAGCTTTTGGGCTTCACACTTTCTTTCAGATCCAGCACAACTCGCAAATCATCGCCATTACGCCGCGCGCTGCGTATACGCTTGATGGGCGAACCCGACAAATCAATATGCTCGAAGCCGGCTTTTTGACTCGCGTTTTTTAAATCAAGCACCAATCGATCAGGGTTGGGCAGCATCATTACCTGATGCTCCACCTGCGCACTCAATTCAAAGACCAAACGCGAATGGTCCGGGGCGTCCCACAGACGCGCATTGGTAACTACCGATACAGCCATCACCTCGCCCACAACGCACACCCAGCACATCAACGTCGCAATCAATGACTTCAACGCAAAGACTTTCATCTTACTCGCTTCCCAGATCAATACGCTGCACATCGTGGCACCATGCCTGCCACGGCTTCTCAACACCTTCACTCAGACGCACTTCGGCCTTTCGCCCCTGCCCCTCAACTTCCAGGCGAATATCAATATCCGCCTGCGGCAATAGGGCGCCGCCGCGCTGCGGCCACTCCACCAGACAAATGACTGGCTTATCATTCGTACCGGGTGGCTCGAAATAATCGCGCATCCCCATAAATTCCAGCTCTTCAGGATCTCCCAAGCGATAGAGATCGAAGTGATAAACGCTCGCCATGGGTAATTCGTACGGCTCTACCAGCGTGTAGGTAGGGCTTTTTACGGCCCCTTCGTACCCCAAACCGCGCAAAACACCGCGCGTCAAGGTCGTTTTTCCAGCACCCAGCGTGCCCGACAAATAAATCACCAATTGTCGCGCTGCCGTCGACAAAAAGTGCTTTGCCAGTTGCTCACCCACAGTCAAACTCGCGCTTTCGGTAGGGAGTTGGATAAAATAGCTCACAGCCTGATATTTAACCCATGTATCTGATCATAAAGCGCTTTTTCTGACATCACCGGTTAAACTTAGAATTTTCGTCAGAAAAAGCACGTAGCTAACTGTAAAGCATAGCAAAAGTTTCTTGAGATCACAGCAATCATGCAAGACGTAGACAGTCTGAGCGATGCTCAGTCGCAACAGCTCAAAGCGAGCATCGTTCAATTAGCCAAAGCCTTGGGCTTTCAACAGATCGGCGTCACTGACACCCGGCTCGCCGAGCATGTGGAGCGTTATCAGGCCTGGATTGATGCAGACCTGCACGGCGAATTGGATTATATGGAGCGCCACGGGGATAAACGCTGGCGCCCGGAAAAACTCGTAGAGGGCACCCTTCGCGTTTTAGCTGTACGCATGGATTATGACCGCCCCGGTGCCGACCCCATGCAAACCCTGAGCAATGCGAACAAAGCCTATGTCAGTCGTTACACACTGGGGCGTGACTATCACAAACTCATTCGTCAACGCCTGAAAAAACTGATCACAGGCATACAAGAACTGGCTACAGGTTATGACTTCAGGGCCTTCGTTGATAGTGCTCCGGTACTGGAACGCGCGTTGGCACAAAAATCCGGACTGGGCTGGTTTGGCAAAAACACCATGATTCTTAACCGCGGGGCTGGCTCCTGGTTTTTTCTGGGCGAGGTGTACACGAATCTCCCTCTCCCCATAGACCCCCCCTATGACGATGAACACTGCGGGCGCTGCACCGCCTGCC
>JBFHVM010000197.1:0-6455 GCA_041589495.1 Oleiphilaceae bacterium
ATCGACAAGGCGCGACCCTCTTCCTTTGTCTGACGCCCATCACGCCTGTAGGTCGACATTTATGTCGACGCGGTGTTGGTTAAGTCCCGGGAGCAACCTGTTGGCATAAATGCCAACCTACAGGCGTCTTTCAACGCCCGTTAAGCCTCCCAAGATTTCATATCGACAAGGCGCGACCCTCTTCGTCTGTCTGACATGTACAGCGCTCTACTTGACTATAGATCGGCAAAATATACTGACCACCTGGCCAGAAATTACATTTTGAAACGGATCTTGCGAACTAAAATCCTGTATTATTCGCGCCCGTTGAAGGCTCTCGATGCTTGAACTGTTGGCGTGTTCGCGTTCTGGGCGTATGTACTATCGTTTGTTTAGAATTTATTGATTAAAAAGGCGGTTAAGTTGGCTCTACGCTGGAATATACAGCGCAAACTCAATGTGGTGCTCACAGTCTGCGGATTGCTTTTTATCGCAGTTGTAGCGCCGCTGATTAGTTATGTCAGTTTTGCCGAATACAAACGCGATGCGGCAACGCAGCAGGCACGTTTGGTGGGCGCTGTGCGTACCTCGGCAGCCATTGCCACGTTTGTGGCCAATGAAGAGATCGCGACAGAAGTGCTCAATGGCCTGCTGCAGGACGATGAGATACTTGCTGTGATGCTGTTGGGCAAAGACGGCTTTGTCATGAAGGCTCAAAGTAGTGATGCCGAGAATCTCGACCTTTCGCAGAACACCACCACCAACTACCCGCTGTTTTCACCCGTTAATGAAGAATTACGTGTGGGGGACCTTAATATCTGGTCCCATGATGAGCTGATTGCTAAACGCGCTTTGCGCATCGTCGTTAACGACATTGCCCTGTTAATAGCGCTCACATTCCTACTGGCGATTGCATCGATGTATGTGTCCAACTGGTTGGTGGGGCGTCCATTGAGAAAGCTTGCTGAGCAGGTAGCCGATGCCGAGCCGGGCAAGACTGAAAGCATTGAAGCAGGTAGCCTGCACCAGCATGACGAGATAGGGCTGGTTACCACCAATGTAAATGACTTTCTGGCCGTGACGCGCAATGCCTTGGATAAAGAGCGTGCGTTGCGTGAGCAAATCGAAAAAATGAATCAGCACTTCAGCAATATTTTTGCCACTTCCAATGTAGGCATTATGGTGCTCGATGACCGTGGGTTGCTGCTGCATCACAATCCGGTGTTATTCGAGAACATCATTAAAATGGATAGCGCGCAGGAAGCATCGCTTTCGCAGCAAGATATTTTCAGTATTGCCTTTGAAGATGCCGAAGACATGTGGAATCTGGTGGACATTGCACGTACCAATCAGGAAACCGTCGATGCCGACATTCAGCTACAGGCAGCCTGGCACCAGCCTTGTTGGGTTCATTGCATACTGACTGTGAATCGCGACGAAAACACCGGTGTTGAAGTCATCGAAATTGTACTCTACGACGTGACCCGGCGTGTTGAGCAAGCTGAAGCTGCACGGCAACTGGCCGAGCAGGACCCGCTTACCGGTTTGCATAACCGGCGTGGTTGCGACAACTATTTGCAGCAGCGTTTGCGCCGCCCCGAGGCGAAAGCGCAGCTAGTGGCCATGTTGCTCGATCTTGATGGCTTTAAGCCAGTGAATGATCAATATGGGCATGCGGCAGGTGACGAGGTATTGCAAGTTATTGCCCAGCGTCTACAAGGGGAAGTCCGTGCCAACACCGATCTGGTGGGGCGTATCGGCGGTGATGAGTTTGTGGTCTTCCTAAAGATGAAAGTCGACAACCACGAGGCCATCGCCACTATCGCCAATAAAATCATCCAGCGCGTGGCGGAACCTATTCCGATTAACATGTCTGAGTCGGTCAATATTGGTGTGAGCATAGGTATTGCCTTTGCTAGCGATTATGACTCCTTGGATGCATTAATGCATGCAGCCGATGAGGCGATGTATCAAGTAAAAACAAAAGGGAAAAACGACTTTGCCTTTGCTTAAACCGTCTTCCGACACCGTCCGGCGGAGCTTGTGCGCCTGCCTGCTTACGCTGGCCTGCGTCATACCCGGTACTCTCTATGCCGAAACCGATTTGCAGGTGAGCGGATTTGGCACGCTCGGATTGAGTGTTGAAACCGAAGATGACATGGGTTTTTTGCGTGACAGCAATCAATCGAAAGACCCTGAAAAAGATGGCAGTATTCATGCCGATTCAATACTCGGTCTGCAGTTGTCCTCCCGCTTTGCTGAAGACTGGCGTGCCACTACACAGTTTGTCTATCGTGACCGTCCGGAACAGGGGCTGGAAGAGGCGACGGAACTTGCATTTATTGGCTATCGACCAGCAGGCAATCTGGATTTGCGCGCGGGTCGCATGGCAGTGGGCATGTTCCAGCTGTCGGATTATCGCCGTGTAGACTATGTTAATCTTTGGGTGCGTCCTCCTACCGAGGTTTATGCTTGGATATTGCCCTCATACATTGATGGTGCGGATGCAGCTTATAGTTTTGCCCATGGTGATTATTTCTGGCGTTTGAAAGTACAGTATGGCGACACCAAGCCCGTGCTCGAATCACCCAGTGGTGAGCAGCAGTTTGATACCGAGTTCAATGACTTTCTGGTCGGTACGCTTACTCTGGACTTTGGCAATTGGAGAACCCGTCTGAGCTACTCACAATCCAAAACGGCGGCATCAGTCCCCGGGTTCGTTGCCGGCTTGGACTATCTCGCAGCTACAGATCTTGGTGCTGTTGGGCAGGAAGCCGCGGAACTGGGGGCAAGATTGCGCTCGGCATCAGGCAAGCAGGTACGATATACGCAGGCATCGGCCAGTTACGATAATGGCGACCTAATTGTCGATACGGAAATTGCCCGACTGTCTACTTCGGGGGCCCTGGTGCCAACCGGCATAGCCGGCTATATCAGCGTGGGGCACCGATTTGATAGTCTGACGCCCTATATGGTGTATTCCCGTTTCGATTCTGATCAGCACACTTATCGCAGTTCCGCCAACTGGTTTGCAGTGCCGCCAGTACCTGCCGGGCCTACCAGCATACCCGCTTTCGTCTTTCGGGAAGCAGCCCTGGGCTCACTCAACGGCGTGATGATCGAGCAGTACACGCACTCGCTGGGTGTGCGCTGGGATGTGGCGCCCAAGATTGCCCTGAAAGCCCAGTGGGATCGATCCTATGTTGAAGCAGAAAAGTTTGCCATTTGGGCGCACCGTGATGGTCGTGCCTCTAGTGATGCAAAAGTTGACATCTTCAGTGCCGCCCTTAACTTTATATTCTGACCATGATGATCAAGCACATTACGTTAACATGCATTCTTGTTCTACTGGCCAGCCTTAGTCAGGCAGATATCTACGTGGTCGCCAACAGGGATAACCCCATCGCAAGTATGGATAGACAGGCTGTTCGGGATTTGTATCTGGCTCGTAGCCGGGCCTTCGACGATGGTGCAGCAGTGACTGTTTATGACCGTAACGACACGCCTTTAAGAGCGCGTTTTTTACGTTCATTGCTGGGCATGAACGAGCGCCAGTTCGATGCCTACTGGGCGCGTCTCGTCTTTGCCGGCCGGGTGTTGCCATTGGCCCAAGCCGAACAGGTAGATGAATTGCGCAAGCGTATCGCCGAGGACGTTAATGCCATTGGCTATATGGATGAAATGCCGCCTTCACCCGATCTGAAAGCACTGCTCGTGGTTGCTGACTAAAACGGGGACCACGTTGTTGGATTGAAACCGATGCAAAATAAATTCTACCGAATAAGTGGCGCAAATGTCGGTCATGTACCAAACTGTTTCGCATATTAACTGTGTATCACTTATCACCTTCTGCGCATAACTCGCTTTGTTCAGGAGTCTTTTGGTCAAGCCGAAGGTAATCAGCATCCTAGTGGTTATGGAGGAGAAAGCACCTTTGCCTCGCCTCAGTTTCGCACTATACGCCAACCCTTTGTTGGCATGTATACTAGCCAGCTTATGTGTCATCGTGGGACCGGTGAAGGCGGAGCCCGACCTGCAGGTAAGTGGCTTTGGCACGCTTGGTTTAAGCGTTGAGCGCGAAGAGAATCTGAGCTTTCTGCGCGATAGTAATCAGTCCAAAGATCCCGAGAAAGACGGTAGTATCCTCCCTGATTCCATCCTTGGTTTGCAGCTCTCCACTCGCTTTGCCGCAGATTTGCGGGCGACCACACAATTTGTCTATCGTGATCGACCTGAGCAGGGCCTGGAAGAGGCAACCGAGCTGGCGTTTTTAGGCTATAGCCCGATTTTTGACTTGGATCTACGCGCTGGTCGAATGGCCATTGATATGTTCCAGTTGTCAGATTACCGGCGCGTTGATTACGCCAATTTATGGATCAGGCCTCCTAAAGAGGTTTACGGTTGGATTCTACCTTCATCTATTGATGGCCTGGATGCAGCCTATAGTTTTGCCAGAGGTGACTACTACTGGCGGTTCAAATTACAGTATGGCGAAACTGACGCGCTGCTCGAAGCTCCCGATGGTTCGCAGGCCTTTAAAAATGAATTTGAAAACTTCATCGTTTCCACACTCTCTCTCGAAACGGGGCTTTGGCGATTCCGCTTGAGCTATTCGCAGGCCGACTTTCCTGTTGGTACCTCGCCCCTGGTTCCTGTGCTGGAGGGGATTTCTCTGGTCCCCGGGCTAATCGGTGACGAAGCTCAGAGCTTCGCTGACAGACTGCGAGGCCAAACCAGTGGCGAAGTGCGTTATTGGCAGGCGTCCGCCGGCTACGATGATGGCACTTGGATAGCCGACCTTGAGTTGGCCTATCTCTCGGCGACTCGAACATGGGTGCCAACGGGCAAAGCGGGATATTTAAGTATTGGGCGTCGCTATGACAATGTGACGGCCTATGGCGTCTTTGCCCGCTTTTATGGCGATCAAACACCGGTGAAGGGGAGGGCAGATTGGTCGCCTTTGCCCGATATTACCGCGCCCGATGGACAGGTTTATACGGCAGAGTTTATTCGCGATGTGTCGGTGGCATCTATTAACGGACCGTTGTTGGAACAATACACCTTTTCACTGGGGCTGCGTTGGGATGTGGCTCCTAAAGTTGCGTTAAAAGTGCAGTGGGATCGCACTAAAATTGAGGCGGAACAGTATTCCCTGTGGGCGCATGAGGCTAACCGGGCAGCATCCGACTCAATCGTAAACCTTTATAGTGTCGCCTTTAACTTTATATTTTGACCGCTATGATCAAGCCTATCGCTCTGACAAGTATTCTCCTACTGCTGGCTAGTATTGGCCAGGCGGAGATCTATGTGGTCACCAATCGGGATAACCCGGTAGCCACCATGGATAAACAGGCCGTTCGGGATTTGTATCTGGCCCGCAGTCGCGCTTTTGAACATGGTGATGCGGCGATTGTGTATGATCGTGGTAACACCCCCGTGCGCAAGCGCTTTTTGACTGCCTTACTCGGCATGAATGAGCGCCAGTTTGATGCCTATTGGGCCAGACTGGTGTTTGCGGGGCGTGTGTTGCCTCTGGAGCAGGCGGAGCAGGCAGACGAGCTACGTAAGCGTGTCGCGAACAATATCAATGCCATTGGCTATTTGGACGAAGCTCCTACCTGGCCCGACCTTAAAACGGTACTGGTGATTCCGGAATAGCCCTATCCCGGTGTTTTATTGAGAATTTGCCAGGCCTTTGCTGTGCGTTTTTCGTGGGCGGTAAGCGCCACTTTTAACAGCGAGCGATCTCTTTGCCACATGACAAAGCCCTTGGCATCCACTGTTTCAAAGGCGGCATCCGATATGGCAATCAAATGCGCTAGCTGGTGGCGGCATCCAGCCAGCTGCAGGTGAGTAAGAGCGGCATTTAATTCCTCTTGTGCCAGTTGCCGTAAACCTGCCAGCAGGGCCAGATGCTCCTCTATAATCGCCACCGGCCAACCTTGCCTGCGCGCTAGTCCCAGGCGATACGCGAGTATGGCCGCCAACACATGGATATCTTCTGCGGTGCGAAAGGTCTTCACATAATCGCTGTACCCATCACCGTCTAGAATCGCTGTGTCGGCAACCCTTACCTGATCGAAGTGCACCTTGCCATGACTAACCTCCGGAATAAAACTGAGCTCGGGCAGAGCCTGAATATTGACGCCCGGTTGTGGCAAATCGATACGTACAATTTTAAGTTTGGGGCGGCCGTCTCCGTCATCCCCTGTTTTACAGGCGACGTATAAACGTTCGGCATCTTCTGCGCCCGAAACAAATTGTTTAGCTCCGTTTACCAGCCATTGACCGTTTTGCTCATACAGGCTGCATTCGATGGCGCGAGGATGATTCCCTTCCGCTTCGGTCACACAGAGCGAGCTGAGTTTTTGATCCCGGTCTTTAAACATATGCTCAATGGCCGACTGATAACCCGCGACAAAAGCGAGTCCCACACTTTGACAGGTCACACCACCCAGCATCGCTCGGTCTATGAG
>JBFHVM010000198.1:0-6305 GCA_041589495.1 Oleiphilaceae bacterium
ACATTGCTGCCGCCGCTCTGCCATTGATACACGATACTGCCGGAGACGCCATCGTCATCACTCACCGTTGCGGTCAGGGTATCGCCCTGCGCCGGACTGGTGTTGTCGATGCTGATACTACCGGCATCGTTCAGCGCTGCCACCGTAAGACTCACATCAGCATTAGTACTGGTGCCGCCATCGCCATCACTCACCGAAACACGCAGGGTTCGGGTGCCGGTAGTAGGTGCTGCCGTGTCACTGTTGACGTAAGTAATCGACCTGACCAGGGTTTGCACATTGGCGGGCGTTGCATTGGCGTTAAAATTCACCACCAGATCATTACCCGCAGCAATACTGTTGCCCAAAGTCCCCACAACCGTGCCACTTACCGACACATTAGCGCCGGCGGTACTTGCCGACATGGCGACCGTATCCGAGGTATCCAAACTCAGTATATCTTCCGCAGCATCTTCCCCGGCGCTGATCGTTACCGTGAGTGCTCCACCGTCAAAATCGGTCGATTCCGCATCGGTAACTGTCGCATCTGCTGATTGATCAATCACCGTCGCAGCATCATCTTCGGTGTAGGTGAGGCTGTCGCCATGAAGGTTAGCAATGACCGGCGCTGTATTGGGGGTAGATAAACTGAAAGCGGGACTCATATCGTACTCATGGATACGATCGGCCGCCCACCACTCGGCCATGTATAATTTGCTGCCATCATCACTCACCGCAAATCCGTAGGTGTTACCGCCACCAACTTCGGCACCGAAGTTGTAGGTTCCGGCCGTGTGGCTTGCCGTTGAGAGGTCGAAAGGGGTACTCAAGATAAATTCATCAAGACTTTTATTGTAAAAATCTATCATCAACAGCCGGGTGCCATCAGCGCTGAAGTGGAAATCATTGGTAATGCCGATGTCCGTCCCGGAGGTATAATTAAAGGCGTAACCCCGGGCACCTTTTGTGGTTAAATCAAAGGGCGTCGACAAGGTATATTCGTAAATTAAACGCAGCTGTACATCGTGCAGATAAAAGCGAGTGCCATCGTCATTAAAGGTCATCCCCGAAATATTGATGACGTCGCCGCTGAACGAGACGGTCACCGGGGTTGGGTTGGCAGTGGTAATATCAAAGCCAGTGGCAAAGGTGTAGACATTGACATCGGTATTACCTCCCTGGGCAAACATTTTGGTGCCATCATTGTTGAAGGCAATACCGTAAGGCTTGTATACATTGAATGCGCTGTTGGCTACATAAGTCGCCGAGGTTATGTCGAAGGGACTACTCAATGCGTACTGGCTAACCGGCTGATTGGTGCCGCTTGCGCCGCGCGTGAGCAGCATAATGCTGCCATCCGAACTGATCGTAACGCCGGTGGGATCAGAAACGTTGGCACCTACATTCACCGAGCCTACATGCGATAATTCGGCGTGTGCCGTTCCTGAAACCACCCACATAATGCAAACGGTATACAGGGCACCCAATAAAAACTTCTTTAATTTCATTTTTTCCATCTCTACCACCAACTTAAATCACCACCAAATTGCTGCCTGCTAAGCATAGAACATTAACGACATTCTTCACGTACAGATATCGGATCAAACCTGATAGGCCATACCTTGTCATCAGGGTATCCCCTATGTTGCATGGTTAAAGGGCGGCTAAACCGGTTGAAATACAAAACAATACGTGAACAAGACAAGTTAGTTGCTAGCTTTGCCACAGCTACCTTCAGCGATGAGAAATGACGGGCAGAGGGGAGACAGGACACAAGGGCGAGTGGGACTGACTATACTGAAGCGCAGCAAAATGAATAAGGGGAGCTAATGCTCCCCTTCGCGTATACATTGTGCTTGAATAAATCCGCTTGGGACTACTGCATAAACTCTTCTTCAGCTTCGGGATTCATACCTGCCGCAGTGGCTTCCTGGGTTTCGTGCAGCACATATTCGCTGATTTCGATGGTACCGCTGGCATCAACGTCGGCTTCGGCAAAGCGTTGTTTTAGGGTGCTTGCTTTATCGGCTTCCTGACGGGACAGGTTACCATCGCCATTGGTGTCGAGGGCGTTAAACTGCTTCTCCAATTTGGAGCTGGTGTGTTCGCCACCTTGTTTCATTTCGCCGGCGATCAATGCGGTTGCCAAAAAGGCCACAGGAATAGTAATTAGCAATTTTTTCATTGTGAGCTCTCCTTTTATTTTGTGCTTGCCTTAGGGCAAGCCCTTTCAAGAATCCGGGCGGGTGCCCGATGCTTGTGCCCTATCGAAAGCCAAAACAGGGCCAAGTTATATTTTTCTTTTTAAACCAGAAACTTAAACGCAGACATCAGGAATAAACACGGCCAATTCAATGCAATCTGTCTCTCTTTTGCGACAGTTTCCTGGGGCTAAGGCAATAATCTATTATGAATCAGTAGTTTGCCTGTCTGCGTTTTGCGACAGCGGGCGCTCTCCTCCTGTCGCAGTTTGTAGACTACACTAGCCCTGCGTAGTGTCACCTGTAGCAAAGGAACTGGAATGGCATTAAAGCGCCCCGTCTCATATCGCTGGCAAATCAACTCTCTGTTTCAGTTGGTGGTGATTGCCTTTGTGGTGGTTTTACTGCCATTGGCCACTCTGTTTTTGCAGGGCACGCGCGCTTTAGAAGATATCTCACACAAAGGCTACGCCACCGCCAAAGATATCGCTCGCCTGGCCAAGAGCAGCCAGAGCATGCCGGGCCTGGTACTCGATATGGAACGCAGTGCACGGCAGTTTCAGGTGGTGGGCGACCCCAAACTGCTAGCCGTGTTCGAGGTCACCCGTGAACGCTTTATGCGTGACTTTGAGCTGGTATGTGACCTGCCTGGCAAGTCTACGCTACGGGCCTCTTGCTCCACTCTGGAGTCTACCCTTAAAAGCCTAGTGGGCATTTTGCACACGGCAGCGCCCGACTCCATCGCTTACGCCGATGCCATTGCCAGCTTCAACAAGCTGTCGTTTGATACGCGGCGCTTGGTAAAACAGCTGAATGATCTAGTGGAGCAGTATGCCGAAGACCTGGCGGCTGAGGCTTCTGCGGTCAAAACAAGCTTATTGTGGCAAGGCACTTTGCTGGTGCCGATTAGTATGGCGCTGTGCATTATCTTTATTGTGCTCATTACCCGCCCTATTCGCCGACTCGAATATATCATTCAACAAATTGGCACGGGCTCGGGGGTATCGGAGGACGACCTGCATGTAGGCGGCCCGCTAGAATTGAGTAAACTGGCCACCAAGCTCGATTGGTTACAACGCCAACTCAAAGCATTGGAAGAGCAAAAGCTGAGTTTTGTGCGGCAAATGTCCCACGAACTAAAAACCCCCTTGGCCAGCTTGCGCGAGGGCGCTGATCTACTGGCAGAACAAGTGCCCGGCACCTTGAATCATAACCAGCAGGAAATCGTGACCATACTGCAGGAAAAGGGGCGACAACTCCAGCGACTCATCGAAAACCTGATAGATTTCAATGGATTAAAGTACAAAAAACAATTGCAGTGCAAGGAGCTAGACATCGCTCCACTCGTATTGGATATTGTGCAGGAATATCAGCTCGATTTGCAGAGAACAGGGGTGCGTTATTGCCTGGGCGGGCCAGCATTAAAGATCACTGTTGATCCCGATGAATTCCGACTTATTTTGAGCAACCTTGTCTCCAACGCTATTTACTACAGTACGGCGCCATGGCGCATGTGGATACGCTGGGAGCAGGATGAGCAAGCCACCCGCATACAGGTGGCAAACACCGGCCCCGCCATTGATGACGAGGCCCGAGAACGCATATTTGAGCCCTTTGAACAGGGCCAATCCAAACGGGCCGGTAATCTAAAAGGCTCGGGCATTGGCCTGGCCGTCGCCAAAGAATGCGCGCGCCATCATGGTGGCGATCTGCGTGTGGGTGCATGCGACGGAGCTGATGCCTGTTTCGAACTGTATTTGCCCCGTGCACTCAATTTAGACCATAACCGCACATCCACCACGGAGCAGGTGATACATGGATAAGTTACCCCGACTCAAGCTTTGCCTTGCGATTGGCATTACGCTCGCACTAGCTGCCTGCCAGAACCTGTTTGATCAGCCCACTCAAGCGAACAAGATCAATCAGCCCCAAGCTATCAATTTGGCCCAAGAGAAGGTAGAGGATGAGACAACATCAAAAACTTCTCCGCCACAGAATGCACCCTCACCACAACATAGTTATTGGCTGTCTGCGCTTTTGATGAACTCCGAGGAACGCAAAGATGCACTCGAATATCTCGAAGCAGAAAACACTTTAGAACATACCTGGAAGCAGGCCTTGCTGCTCAACCATCCTGCAGCCAAGATGAGCGACCTAAAAATAGCTGAAGAACAATTACAGGCCCTGCTCAGTCAATCTTTAGAAAATGGTGAAGAATTGACGCAGCTTTATACGGCAGCCCTAAGACTCAATCAATACTGGCAACAGCAGCTGCAGGCCATCCGCCAGCATGCAAACAAACTCGAGGCCGTACAGTCGCAACTCGATCAACAGCAAGCAACCAATCAACAGTTGAGTGAAAAAATACGAGCGCTCACGACCATCGAAGAAAGAATGAATCTGGCAGACGAGCCCGATAGTGAGGATGCGCCATGAGTCGCCTGCCATTAATCATGCTGGTCGATGATGATCAGAGCCTGCTCAAATTGCTGACCATGCGTCTTGAAGCCGCCAGTTATGCCGTAACCTGTGCCGCGTCGGGCGAAGCGGCTGTGCAGCAACTCGCACAGAAAAAACCCGATCTGGTGATTACGGACCTGCGCATGGAGGGTATGGATGGCATGGCACTGTTTGCCCGCTTGCAGCAACTGAGTCCTGGCCTGCCCGTTATTATTATGACCGCGCATGGCTCCATACCCGAGGCGGTGACCGCCACCCAGCAGGGCGTGTTCAGCTTTATTACCAAACCCATCAACCGGGATATTTTTATTGGCGAGATTGCACGGGCGCTGGAGCAGTGCGTGAGTCATGACGACAGCTGGCGCGCCGACATTGTCAGCCAAAGCGCGCGGATGGACACTCTGCTTAAACAGACCTATCAGATCGCGCAAAGCGATGTAAGCGTGCTGATTACCGGCCCCAGCGGTACCGGCAAGGAATTACTCGCGCGCGCCATTCACAAAGCGAGTCCGCGACAAGATAAGCCTTTTATCGGCATTAATTGCGGAGCCTTACCCGAAAACCTGCTCGAATCAGAACTGTTTGGGCATGTAAAAGGTGCTTTCACTGGCGCCGTCAATCATCATGATGGGCTGTTGCTGGCGGCAGATGGCGGCACCTTGTTTTTGGATGAAATTGGCGACATGCCACTCGCGCTGCAGGTTAAATTGCTGCGCGCCCTGCAGGACCGAGAACTCCGACACGTGGGCAGCACTCAGTCAGTTGGCTTTGACGTACGTATTTTGTCGGCCACGCATTTTAATCTTGAAGACGCAATGGCCAAGCAGGCTTTCCGCGAAGACCTGTACTACCGGCTAAAGGTAGTCAAATTGGAACTGCCCCCCCTATCGGAACGCCCCGAGGACATCCCCCTATTGGTTCGCCACCGGATCGAACGAAACCATTCTGAGCGCGTAAAAGGCTTCGCTCCCGAGGCCATGCAACTGCTCACTTCGGCTTCGTGGCCGGGTAATATTCGTCAACTGTTTAATGTGGTGGAACAAACCGTTGCCTTGGCCACTACACCGATTATTCCCGCTGCGCTGGTCGCGCAGGCCCTGGAGGACCAAACCGCTTACCTACCCTCTTTCAATGCGGCCCGCGCGGAGTTTGAGCGTAACTATCTCAATAAAGTGCTCGCCTTATCAGAAGGCAACGTGACACAGGCCGCCAGCATTGCCCAGCGCAATCGCACCGATTTTTACAAGCTGCTGGCCAAACACAACATCGAGCCCTCGCGCTTTAAACAGTCCGACTAAAATCTCATTTGTAAACAATTTAAAAGTGTTAGGCCCCTTGCTTTCAAATCTCGTAACCTCTTCTAAGCTCTGGGGTGAAACGAGGTAAATAAGGGTGTGGGATGATGGCGAGCATCAATACATTAGAGCAGCGTATCAGCATAAACAGCCAATCCATATTCGCTGACCGCAGAAAAAAACAAAGCGATAAGCGGGTAGCGGTAGAACGTCGTCAACGACAATTCAGCTGTAGTGAAGACTGGTATTTGCGAGTAAAAACTACTTCTAAGGGCGGCTAAGGCTTTTTAGCTTTGTTGGAAGGGACACTACGATGGCATCGGAGCGATGCCATCGTTGGTCTCAGCTGATGATTTATGCCACCTGATGC
>JBFHVM010000199.1:0-6289 GCA_041589495.1 Oleiphilaceae bacterium
CATGCAGCACACGAAGGGCATGTTCGCGTGAGCCTTGCAGATGTTGGCTAATACGTTCCAGGGCTGTCATGGCGGCTTACTCCTCGCTTTGTGTGGCGCGGCGTATTGTCCATGATCTGGGCCGACAGGCAAGTCCCCAATGCGCCAGCGGTATGGCAATCGCGCGGTAAATCAGTGGGGAGCTAGAATAAACGGGTTACCATTGGCTACCTGATGTCCCAAGTAGCGTGCGCGGATGTGGGCATACTCGCCGTTGCTGTGCAAGGTTTGCAGGGCTTGCTTGAGTTTGCTTACCAGGCGCGGATCCGAATTGATACTCATGGCCAGATATAGATCGTAGGAAATGTCATCGAGCTGCAACACCGGCTCCAACGCAGAAAGGGGGCGCTCTTCTTTGTTGAGTACGTATGGTAGGCTAAGTGTGTTAAACGGCAGCAGATCGATACGTCCGGCAAAGAGTTTGCGCAGGTTAATCGTGTCGTCAGCAGCCAGCTGCAGGTTTTTGCCTACCGTAAAGCCCTGTTTAACGAGATAAGCTTGCTTGATGTCTTCATATTCACCGCCAACCACATAGTGTTTGGCTTGTGCGAGAGAGTCAACCTGCACATCGCCGCGCGAACGCAATTTATAGAGGTAAATTTCATAGGGTGCTACCTTTCCGATCCAATGGAACAGATGCTCGCGTTCGGGGGAGCGTGCGATAGAATAAATCAGCGTATTCTTGCCTTTTTTGGCTGCGTTGTATGTACGAGCCCAGGGTTGAATCAGCGGGCGTTGGTAAGGAAGGCCTGCCTCGCGCAGCATGGCCAGCACAACCTCGGTAGATAGCCCCGCTGGTTGGTCAAATGCTTCGAAGGAATAGGGTGGAAAATCGGTGGTCACGATGGTGAGCGCGGGCAATACCGGAGCCCGTTTTTCATCGGCCGATAGTATGCTGGCGTGACTAAAAAAAATCAGGCCACAGAGCGTTGTAAAAACGCGATAATATAACTTACCAGTCATTCAGTAATACCACTATCTGAACTGAAGAGGGGGCGCATAGCGCTGTTATTGCCCGCTGACGTCGTAAAAATCGCTCTCAAAATGCTCATGTATTGCAATACATTGCGCTTTTTCGAGCAAATTTGCCTTGTTAGCAAGCCCTAAAACTCACTTTGCGGCACCCTTTGAAGCCAATCGCAGCTTAGCATAAAAATGGCCTCCAATTTAGTTGATTAATAATCAAGGAAACCTCCATTGGCCCGGTTATAGCTGGTATTTCACAGTAGTGTGCGTTTCAGGAAGTATTAATATGCCCGAGTATAGTTCAGCACCGCAGGATCGGGATCGTAATTTTGACGATCTGACTCAGCGCTTTCGTAAAACCATCTATGACTCTCCGCGCGGCGCTCTGCGTCTGGCCGCATTAAAGCAGGACTTTACCGACTTCTCGTTGCCGCAAAAAGGTATGCGGGTTTTAGATCTGGGCGCTGGACAAGGACAATTTGCGCTTTGGCTGGCTCAACAGGGAGCACAGCTTCATTTGTGCGATGTATCCAGCCAAATGCTCGAACAGGCAAAACAGTCTTTTGCAGCGGCGGCCTTACCATTACAAACACGGCATTGTGCAGTGCAGGACATTGATGATCACCTTCCGGGCCAGTTTGATTTGGTGCTCAATCATGCAGTATTGGAGTGGTTGGCCGACCCCATGGCGGCATTGCACACCCTATGCTCCAAAGTTGCGAAGGATGGCACGCTTTCGCTGATGTTTTATAACCTGCACGGGCATCGCTGGAGGCAGCTGATGATCGGGCGTGTGCATAGCCCCGACAGTGCTAATCAGCGCTTGCGCGCAGAGGGGAACAGCCCCGGTATACCGCTTGATCCATTGCTGGTGGAGCAGCAGCTCAATCAAAATGGTTTTGAAGTGCTGCGTTGGAGGGGTATACGTTGCATCTATGATCATATGCATCAAAAAATCCGCGAGCGGGTGGGAGAAGCCGATTTGACCAAGTCGGATCTGGAATTCGGACTTATGGAGCCCTACCGCCAGCTGGGTCGCTACGTACATTTTTTGGCAAAGAGAAGGCCATGACCGGCTTTTGGGTGCGGATTCTGGCGCCATTACACATTTCGACTAGACTAAAGGCAAACGCTGAGTCGTAACCAATTGAGAGCAGGAACCGGCATTGAAGCTGAAGCATCAGGTATCCCTATCGGTCGTTGTGATGACCACGTTCGGCTTATTTGCGGCGTTTGCCATTACGTACATGTTGCACGGTCGTTATCTTGAAAATACTGCTCTGGATCGTCTACAGGCGCTGTCTGCGGTGCAAACCGCGCGTCTTGCCGAGTCCGTCGAATCGCAATATGATCGCGTAGCACTCATCACCAGCCGCACGCGCTTGCGCACGCTGCTGCAGGAGTATCAAACCGGCCAGGCGACTAGAGAGGAGGCAATCAAGGGACTGTCGCGTATACTGGCCGATAGTCTGCTGGCGGTGGATGGCATTAAACAACTCTTGCTGTTCAATGCCCGGCGGGATCTTGTTACGGCGGTGAATCACCCGGATTTACCGCAAATTCTTACGGCGCGCTCCGTAGACCTGCAAGCAGGTAAAGAGATGACTCATGTCATTGGGCGCGATCGTTTGGGGGCGATTGAGGTACAAGTACATGCCCCCCTCGAACTCAATGGTAAGCGTATAGGTTATATCGTTGCGCGCATTGATGGTGAATCCTTTCTCGGTATCTTCAATAACTATGATGGCTTTGGGCGCTCGGGCGAAGCACTGGTGGCTCGTCGTAATGAGAATGGTGATTATCTGGTATTGCACAATCTGCGATTTGATCCGCTGGCGGCACTTACCCGTGTCATCAAGGCGGAGCGCCGTGAAACGCCCATTTCTCATGCCTTTGGTGACAGTCCGGTACGCTTGCGTGATGCGCGAGATTATCGCGGCATTGATGTGGTGGCAGTAGCGTCACCCCTGCCAAAATTGGGCTGGGGGCTGGTGATCAAACAGGACAGCGCCGAGGTATTCGAGGTATTGGATCGTTACCTCTGGGTCTATGCGGGCGTACTGGTGGCCATTGCGGTGCTATTAGGGCTGTGTTCATTGCTCGTGGCGCAAGGGCTGACACGTCCCTTATCACAGCTGCAGGATTTAGCGGAGCGGGTAAAACGGGGCGAACATGCGGAACGCTCGCAAATTAAAGGCGATAATGAGGTTGCTCTGTTTGCAAGAATTTTTGATGACATGTTGGACCGCCTGGCAGATTTTCGCGGACAGCTGGAACATAAAGTAGCTGAGCGAACGCGGGAGCTTGAAGAATCCAGGGCCGAAGCAGACAGAGCAAACCAAGCCAAGAGTCAGTTCCTGGCGGCTATGAGCCACGAGGTGCGCACGCCGATGAATGCGGTGCTGGGCATCTCGGAGATGCTCCAAAATACCAATTTAAACGCGCAACAAAGAGATATGCTCAGCACCATCAGGGAATCCGGCAAGGCCCTGTTGCAGCAGATCAATGAGATACTGGATTTCTCCAAAATAGAATCGGACCAACTCCACCTGGAGAGCGTGACTTTCGACCTTTATCGCACCATTTACGAGGCGGTGCGAGTGAATCTTACGGCTGCGGAGAAAAAAAATATCGATCTCGTTGTCGATTACGAAGAACATTTACCGCACTATTACATGGGAGATCCCATTAGAGTGCGTCAAATACTCATTAATCTGATCGGTAACGCGATTAAATTCACCGAGAAGGGGCATGTGCTGGTGCGCGTGCAGGCCAGTGAGCTGTATGTATCCAGCGAAAGTAAGCGGCTGCATGTTTCGGTTGAAGATACGGGTATTGGTATCAGCAGCGAGTTGTTGCCTCACTTGTTTGAGCTGTTTACTCAGGCCGATGATTCCACCGCTCGGAAGTATGGTGGCACAGGCCTGGGCCTGGCGATTTCAAAACGCCTTGCCAAGTTGATGGGAGGTAATCTCGAAGCTGAAAGCGAGGCAGGCAAAGGCAGCTGCTTTACGTTTACCTGCGTATTCAATGTCAGCGACCAGGATCACGATGACGATCATCAAGAACACCATGCCCTGGCAAACAAGCGTGTTCTCATCGTCGATGATACGCCGGTCAATCTGGAAGTGTTTACTCAAAGCCTCATGCCTTTGCACATGGCGCTGACGACAGCAAAGTCTGCCGGTCGTGCGCTCGAGTTGTTTGAAAAAGCCGAGAAGGCGGGTGACGGCTTTGACATTGTTGTCACCGACTTTGCCATGCCGGATATGAATGGCACACAGCTACTGGCTCGCGTTAAGCAGGATTACCCTAATTCGAAAGCGCGCTTTATTATGGTGAGTGCCTCTATCGCGAAAGTGGATTATGAGCAGCTGGAACAGGACGGCTTTCACGCTTTTCTGACCAAACCGATTGAAGCCTTTGTGTTGCGCAGAGCGGTTTATTTCGTCTACAGCCAGCCCGATACGTTCTGGACCTATTCCCGTTTAACCCGCTCGACCGAGGCCTACGTAAGTGAAAAACAATTTGGTCATCACGTACTGGTGGTCGAGGATATCGCGAGTAATCGCCTCGTGGCCCAAGCCATGCTCGAAAGCTTCGGCTTGCGTATCAGTATGGCGGAACACGGGCGGCAGGCCTTTGAAATGTACCAGCAGGACGACTACGACCTGGTGTTTATGGATATTCGTATGCCTGTGGTGGACGGGTATCAGGCAACGCGATTGATTCGCGGATTCGAAGCGGAACACGATCGCCCCCGAACGCCTATTGTGGCACTTACAGCCGATGTGACACAGGAAACCGTGGAGCGAGTCAAGGCCGAAGGGATGGATGGCGTACTAACCAAGCCGATGGAGTTATCGGAGCTCGAAGAAGCGCTCAATGAGTATTTGGCCTTGAGTGTCGAAGAGGGTGGGTGAACTACCCACCGATTGACTTGCTTAGGCTGAAATACTGACCACGCGGTTGCGGCCACCTTCTTTGGCCTCATACAGACATTGGTCGGCAAGTTTAAACAGATCATCGGGTGATGTATCAATGGTGGGTGCTACGATTGCGGCACCCACACTGACGGTCACCTTGAGTTGCTGGTGTTCATATTGGACGGTCGATGCTTCGACTAGAGTGCGAATCTTTTCGGCCAATCCCTCAATTTCGTTTTTGCTGGTGGGGGCGATAAGAACTGTAAACTCTTCACCGCCAAATCGCGCAATAATGTCCGTTTCGCGCTGGCAGCATTGCCGCAGGCATTCGGCAATGGCTTTAATGACCTCATCCCCCGCAGCATGGCCATGTGTATCGTTGATGGATTTGAAATGGTCGATATCAATGATTAACAGACCAACCGATTTTGCTGAGCGAAGTTTGGTTTTCCAGGCCAGGGACAGGCTTTCATCAAATAATCGGCGGTTTCCAATGCCCGTAAGTGGGTCCTGTGTGTTGATCTCTTCGAGCTGTACCTGCTGTTTGATCATTTGGTGATAATCGCCAATCAAACGATTGGACTGGGCGAACATGAACACGGCATAAACCACCAGCAGAACACCTACAGGAAAGTGTTCCTGAGCAACCGTCATGGCGGTGAACATGGAAGGAACCACCAATACCACTAAGAAGGCGAACAAAACCTTGGGATTAGGGGAGAAGTTGATGACTCCCCCGCTCACAAATGCAAAAACCGTCATGAGTAAATACAGCATAATTGGCGAAAATACCGGATCAAAAAAACTCAGACTGAGTGTGATGGAGTAGACCGAACTGGGGCCAAGCGCATTAAGCAAAAACAATCCTAGCCAGAGATTACGGTTGTGCTCACGAATCCCTGAGGAGAATTTGCTAAGCAGTAAGCGCGTGGCTGCGAAGAATAGCAGCACACCAAACAGTCCCCAAAATATGAAACCATGGTCGTTGCTGAATCCGGTGGTAAAGCCAATCACGCTCCAAACAGCCAAATAGGCATAGCTGCCGTTGATGGAACGCCGATCTAGGTCTTGGTCAATGCGAGAGGTCAGATTGTCCTGCATGTTTTTATGGTCATTGCGTTAAAACATCTAGTTCAGATTAGTTGCCCGGGCGCGCTTGTCAAAGCGAGTCAGGGCGACAGGGTGTTTGCTGTTGAAGACGGAGGGCCGTGCAAGCCCTCCGCAGGATACCCTATATATTACGTCGCGTTAAACATAAACCCAGTAAACCGAGCCCTATGAGAGCAAACGCAGTGGGCTCTGTCACGGCATTGAGATCACCTTGCTGCTGCACGGGGGTGTAGCTGATGTTGATAGGG
>JBFHVM010000200.1:0-6277 GCA_041589495.1 Oleiphilaceae bacterium
CCGAAGATAGTCGAGTAAGGGCGCGTAACGTGCATCCTGTATTTTTTCGGGTAGTATGCGCAAAATCTCCCAACGCATGCTGTTCTTTTCAAAACGCTCGTGATCAGACTCATCACCAAGCAGCCGCGTCACAATCTGCCAGATAAACTTGGCAGGATGCACACTATCAACATGGACAGCAGCCCCATTGTGCAGCGCGAGCTGCTGATTGATCCATGTGCCCATACCAGCACTCTGAATCAACACCTGCTCAGGGACAAAGGGGTCACCCAATGGGGTTTCGTTCATGATGTGCGCCATGGCAGCGGCGAGGTCTTCGGTCTTATTGGAAGCGTGAAAAATGAGCATAATTATCCTTATTTCTAGCCGCAGTATACCCTCACCCGCATTGCACCTCCACACACTCAGAACAACAAAACAGTGCCCACACGACAGCTTAGCCGAACTACTTAATAAACTGCTTTAAGTTTTCTCTGCACCATACCTAAGCCACTGAATCCATTCATTTTTTATTATTGGTCAGCTAGCAAAAATTACTTGAAGCCGCAGTAACTTTTTAGCGTTACATGATGCTTTTTTGAACGACTTCACAATAAGTTTGCTCACTGCATTTGAAGCTTGAGATCACTATAACGAATGCCTATATTGCGTGCTGCTTTTTATAAAAAATATAACAGTAAGCGGCAGTTACCGGGCCGCCATAAAAAACAGAAGAGTTACGGAGTATCGGAAGCTTGCTGCACCCCAATGGAAAAGCCGGCAATAAAAAGCGCATGGGCACATGGTCAAAACTCGTGGCGCTTTGCACCGAGGTAATGGGCGGTTATTACCGATCCAACGGCACGATTGTGCGTAATGTTGCCTCAGGAAAAAGTAACCCCGGTGAAGACGGAGAGGCCATTTTTGTCGAAACCGACGTCCAGTTTGCCAGTATCTCTGAGCGCACACATGCGCGGGTCAGGCATCTCGAAACCCAGCGCCAAACCAACATCGAAACCATTCTCTCCATTGCGTCAGGCCTGATGGGTGACAAGGTCACCATGCAGGGCGTAGACACGGACTGGGCCACCCTGTTTTTTAATTACGCGCAGGATGTCAGCAATAAAAACATGCAAAGCCTGTGGGCTCGCGCGTTATTGTGCGAATTACGCCGCCCCAGCCTGATATCCAAGCGCAGCCTGAGCTTTTTGTATCATTGCGACAGCTGGGAAATTAATGCCTTTAAGAAAGTGGCGAACTTTGCCTTTATTGGCAAAAACGGCCACCCCTTTGTATTCCGCGTCCAACAAAACCCCTACGAGAATGATGATATTTTTACCGAATCACGCCTGCTCGCTCACTGCATGAACGCAGGCATGATTGCGCCGCAAGCCCAAGAGCTGGTTGTGGGATACGAGTTTGAATACGAAAAGAAAACCCACCGCGTCTGCCATGACTTTGCCCAGCCCGGCCAAAGCGTTGGTTTTTATATGCACCCCTTTTCCAAGACTGGTAGCGATCTGGTAAAACTGCTGGGCGGTCTGGAGAGCATCCCCAGCTCCAACATGCAGCGACGCGTTGTGTGGGATTATTTGTCTGACTTTATCGATCTGGAAGAAGTAGGCAAACAGGAAGAGAAAGGGTTTTCTGCGGCTTCTTAGAGGTCTAGTCGGAGGTCAGACGTCGGAGGTCGGACGCGTCGACATAAATGTCGACCTACAGGATCATGCCAGCTACCCCTTTTGTAGGTTGGCATTTATGCCAACACCGTACTCAGCGTCGACATAAATGTCGACCTACAGACAGAAATATCGATTCATAAAAAATCCCGCCGTGTACAAACCCTTAAGCTCAACACAAAACGGGATTTTGGCCTTTAGCATCAGACGTCCAACTCCAGACGTCCGACAGCGCAATTAAAGCTGACTACGACCCTTGCCTGCCGCGATGCGTAAACGCAGCGCATTCAGCTTGATAAAGCCTTCAGCGTCTTTCTGGTCATAGGCGCCAGCATCATCTTCAAATGTCGCGATGCTCTCGTCGAACAGCGTGTCGTCGGACTTACGGCCCACTACAATAACGTTACCCTTGTAGAGCTTGAGACGGACTACGCCATTCACATACTGTTGGGTTTCGTCAATCAATGCCTGCAGCGCTTTGCGCTCTGGCGACCACCAGTAGCCGTTGTACACCAACTCTGCATACTTGGGCATCACGCTATCTTTGAGATGCGCAGCTTCTTTATCAAGAGTAATCGATTCAATCGCACGGTGCGCTTTGAGCATGATGGTGCCACCGGGCGTTTCATAACAACCACGAGACTTCATTCCTACATAGCGGTTCTCAACGATATCCAGTCGACCAATACCGTGTGCACCACCCTTCCTGTTCAAGGTTTCGAGCACCGTTGCAGGACTCATGTCTTCACCATTAATCGCAACGATATCGCCTTGTTTGTAGGTCAACTCAATATATTCAGCCTGGTCGGGCGCTGCCTCGGGAGAAACCGACCAACGCCACATATCCTCTTCTGCTTCCTGCCACGGGTCTTCGAGAATATCGCCTTCGTAGGAGATGTGCAGCAGATTGGCATCCATGGAATAAGGCGACTTGCCTTTCTTCTTCTCTACCTCAATGCCATGCTGATCGCAGTATGCCAAGAGGCTTTCACGGGAATTCAGATCCCACTCCCGCCAGGGCGCGATCACCTGTACACCGGGCTTGAGTGCGTAAGCACCCAATTCGAAACGTACCTGGTCATTACCTTTACCCGTTGCACCGTGCGAGATGGCATCGGCGCCGGTTTCGTTGGCAATTTCGATCAGACGTTTTGCAATCAAAGGGCGAGCAATGGAAGTACCCAGCAGATACTCACCTTCGTAGACCGTGTTGGCACGGAACATGGGGTAAACAAAGTCGCGTGTGAATTCTTCGCGCAGGTCTTCAATGTAGATTTCTTTCACGCCGAGCGCTTCGGCTTTGGCGCGTGCGGGTTCCACTTCTTCACCCTGACCCAAGTCTGCGGTAAAAGTAACCACCTCACATTGATAGGTTTCTTGCAACCACTTAACGATGACCGACGTATCGAGGCCTCCGGAATAGGCCAATACCACCTTGTTTACATTTGCCATGCTTTATTGTGCTCCTGAAAAAGGATGCGCCCTCCGCGTATAGCCGAGGGACGAAAAAACGAAGGGCAGTATTTTACAGTTTTGCGCACCGTAAACACAAATGCTTAGCGGTGAGTTTAATCCTGCGGCTCACCGTTTTCGAAAGTGGCACTGCCATCTCCGCGAACCAGGCGCACCGTGGTACGTCGGTTTTTGGCCTTGTTGGCGCGGGAATTATTTTTAACAATGGGATAGCGCTCACCATGGTAACGCGTTTGAATCCTCTCGGGGTCGAGCCCCCCCCTGATAAGATATTCGGTAACGGCTTCGGCGCGCGCTTTGGATAGGCGACGGTTATAAATACGACGACCACTGTTGTCGGTATGGCCGTCTACATATATTAAATTTACCGTGCTATCGGCATTGACGTATAGAATCACTTCATCCAGGCGCTTGCGGTCATCATCGGTCAATTCGGCTTTGTCGACCTTGAAATGAATACGCGAGCGTTCCACCTGACGGAAGTTAACCGGTAACAACGAAGCCACACAGTCGAGATATTGGTCATAGGCCGGCGCAAAGTTGATACTGCTGAGCACTAGCCGTATCGACTCATTCTTGTACCAGGCGCGACGCGTAAATGTGGGTGTCATACCGTCCAGTAAACCATACATCATTGCTGTAGCCTGCTGGTGATTGGTATCGATCGCGCGAGCTTGCTTTACTACCGGGACAAACCCCAGATCCTGCACCACCTGCCCCGGCTTCCATTCAGAAGCTTCTACCACTAGTGCGGCCTTGCCCGGCTTCATGGGGTTGTTGCGCGCCTGGGCGTAAAAAATCAGGTCTTCACCCGCCTCGTGATAAAAGATACCCTGCCCGTATCGAGGAATATCATGCACGATACTGCACTCAAAGATAGATGATGAAACGTACCACTGGCTTTCCTCCAACTCAGCATGGTAAGTCAGGGCATGCGCCTGGAGCGATAACATGGCCATACAAGCGCATAGCAACGACATAATTTGTCGGCATGAATGTCGACCTACATGCAGCGCAAGGTAGAGCGCCGATTCAGGGCTCCCGGGCATATGCAACATTTGTCGACATAAATGTCGACCTACACGCTGTACCGGGAAGTTTCCCGATTCAGAACTTCGAGGAAAATTCTGCACCTGTAGACCTGAACGGCCTGGCTTTGTCTCGAACATTCGCTTAATCACTGCAGACGTCATTGCAACTCACACAATATTACTTTGGAATACGGCAATTATTCGCCTCTATGCAGGTAAAACAGCGCCTCAAAGTCGGCAAGGGTTTACCCGCTACCTTATCCGGTTTAACATCCCTCAGCTAAACTGCTCCGGCAGAAGGATTCTGTAAGGACAAACTGTGCCCAACCAGTCAGATAAAAGCAATTCCCACGCCATAGCACAACGGTTTAGAGGGTTTTTACCCGTTGTGGTAGATGTCGAAACCGCAGGTTTCAATTGTAAAACCGATGCACTACTTGAAATTGCGGCCGTGATTATCGGCGCCAAGAAAGATGGCGATATGTTTCCCAAAGAAACCATTCATTGCAATGTGGAGCCTTTTAAAGGCGCCAACCTGGAGCAGTCGGCGCTGGATTTTACGGGTATCGATCCCCATAGTCCGTTTCGTAATGCCCAACCCGAGAAGCTGGCCCTCGATCAAATTTTTACACCCATTCGTAAAGAGCTCAAAGCCACCGGCTGCACCCGCGCTATTCTGGTCGGCCACAACTCTTCGTTCGACCATGGTTTTGTGTTTGCCGCAGCAGAACGCACCGGCATCAAACGCAATCCATTCCACCCATTCTCATCGTTCGATACCACCACGCTGGCAGCCCTTGCCTACGGCCAAACCGTATTGGCCAAAGCCTGTGCACTCGCCAGCATCGATTTCGACGGCAACGAAGCCCACTCTGCAAAGTACGATACCGAAAAAACAGCAGAGTTATTTTGCAGAATAGTGAATAAGTGGCGGCACTTTGGTGGGTGGCCGCTTTGATTAGCCTGACGTCTGAAGCAAAAACTAGTCGGAGGTCAGACGTCTGACGCAAAGACATAAGAAAAAAGATAACAGCTAAAATAAAAAAAGCCCGCTTAAAAGCGGGCTTTTTCGTCCGACGTCTGACGTCCGACCTCAGACTATAACATTACAGTCCTTCAGCATTCTCTGCCAGGTACTTGGCTACACCATCGGGAGATGCGTCCATACCTTTGTCACCTTTCTTCCAGCCAGCTGGGCATACTTCGCCGTGCTCTTCGTGGAATTGCAGAGCATCAACCAGACGGATCAGCTCGTCCATGTTTCGGCCCAGAGGCAGGTTGTTGATGATTTGAGACTGAACTACGCCTTCTTTGTCGATCAGGAATGCGCCACGGAACGCAACGCCACCTTCTGACTCTACGTCGTAGGCTTTAACGATGTCGTGGTTCATATCTGCTGCCAGCGTGTAACCAACAGGACCGATACCGCCCTTGTCTACTGGCGTGTTGCGCCATGCGTTGTGAGAGAAGTGAGAATCGATGGATACACCGATTACTTCTACACCACGCTCTTTAAAGTCAGCAATGCGGTGATCCAGAGCGATCAGCTCGGAAGGACATACAAAAGTGAAATCGAGAGGATAGAAGAAAACCAGGCCGTACTTACCTTTGATGGCTTCTGACAGGGTGTACTCATCAACGATCTGACCATCTGCCAGAACAGCCGGGACGGTAAAGTCCGGTGCTTGCTTACCTACTAATACGCTCATGCTGTATTCTCCATTTTGTGATTATGAGGCGAAGCCAAACTGCTCCGCCGGAGCAATTCTGTGCTGCCAAGCGATTGCAGCAGCGCTAAGTTTACTAAGTCGCCACGGTACTGCCCACCGCATTTCGATAAAATTTTATTATTAACTTTATAGCTTAAAGCTATTGATTATAAGTTAAACAAAAAAGCCGCCCTATGGGCGGCTTTTTGCTTTTTCGAGTCAAACTACCAGTGAATGCCTCGCATAATGGCGGCGAATGCCATCTGCTCGGTAGACACTTTGGGCTTGTCGCTCGTGGCATCTTTGCCTTGGGCAGCGGCTGAATCAGGGAACATTTTGTAGCCCGTATTCATAATGATCTCACCCATCTTCGGTGCCAGTGCATGCAGCACCTGAGCGAATATAC
>JBFHVM010000201.1:0-6267 GCA_041589495.1 Oleiphilaceae bacterium
CGACGCTGACCGGCGTTGTAAATCCAGGCGCGACGAGGTTCTTTTACCTGGTCAATGGTCTCATGCACCAAGAGCACATTACCCGCCAAACGCGCTGGCGCTGTAACAACCTGCTTAAAATAGAACATCACGTTATCGTCTTTATTCGTCGCAAAATCTTCCAGACGAAAACGACGTGAATATTCCTCATAGAACTTAACCGGCGTATAGCTGCCATTTTCCATGGGTGTCACCTGCGCATAGGAGCGTTCAAGCGACCCACCACGATAACGCAGAATGTGGTTCCATACGATTTCGAGAGCGGCCTGAGGAATGGGGAACGGCGTTACGCCATCCACGTTCTTAAGACCGTTACCGCCATCGATCAACTCGGCATTCACGGCGTTGGTTTTAGCCATGCGCACCAACTCATCGGAATACGAGATATTCCGATGCGATTGATAGACCGGCATTTTGTAGGTGTCATACGTCGACAGCATCGCTTTTTGGCCGTCGCTGAGCTTGTCGGCGTACTGCGCCATGTTGTCTTTAGTAATCACAAATAAGGGCTGCTCGTTGGCATAAGGATCCACATAGGGCTGCCCAGGAGTGTAACCCGCTGGCGGCTCTTTCATACCACCGGTCCATTCCGGAATTGTGCCCTCGGCATTTCCTGCCTTAATAGCGCCCACCGGCGTCAACTCATTCCCTAGTTTGGCAGCCTCTTCCTGAGATACTTTTGCCATGACGCTTCCGGTAGTCATCCCCGCGGCTACCACGCCCACAGCACACATTGTTTTAATTAATTTCATTTAAACCACCTCGTAAAACCGAGCTACAACTGGATATTAGAATGAGTAGGATACGCTTAGTGCCACATTGTCCCGATCTACAATGGCGTTATAGGGTTCACCCCCAAAATACGCGGTATACCCCAGGCTAGCGGTATACTGATTGAGGTATTCACCTTTCACCGATAAACCAACTGACTTACGACCCTCAACAAAGTTCGCACCGGGTCCAGGCGCATGACCACTTACATCGTGGGAAATTGCGAGCTGTGGCGTGAGGTTTACGCCAGCAAACACATCGTTGTACGTCAGTGCTGCACGGGCACGATAACCCCACGAGAAGGAGGTCACGTAACCATCATCGTTACACTGGCCGATGGTATTGATGCTTTCACAGGCCTCAAGTGCGGTGACGCCATCAGTGGGGTTGTAATCAGGTGTCAAACCAAAGCTGGTCTGATCGAAGCGACCGTAACGAATCTCGTCAGTGCTCGGCAAATCATGCACGTAGGTACCGCCGATCTCACCCACCAGAGCCAGACGGCTGGCCCCCATGAATTGGTCGATAAACTTGATACCGGTAAACTGCAACTGCGACACATCAAACAGGTCATAGCCTGGCTGTATAGAGCCGTAAAAACCTTGTGCAGAGGCTTCAGACAGGGTGGCATAACCGTTACCATCAGTATCCTGTACTCGATTCTGGAATACCGGCGAGTAAGAAATATCCTCAGTAGGATCACCGGTATTATCCGCTACACGTGCAACCGCACCCGCAACCAGATCAGGCGAGTTTAGCTGAACAGGCACGTCCTTTTTAAAGCTGAATTCACCACCCAGCGAAATACCGCCAGGCCCTGTCGTGTTAAAGCTCACACCCAGCAACTTGATTTGCTCGGGATACTCGATGAAATATTTGGAGCCGGTTACCGGATCAATGGCTTCGGCGGTGCTGATGTACTGGTCACCATCGGTATCTTCAGCGATACGACCACTCACCAGAGGCACACGGCTGTGGTACTGAATAAAGTAAAAACCAAACTCGGTTTCATTCAACTCTGGCACAAACCAACGCAGGGCTGCACCAAACTGATCGGTATCATCGGCATCTTTATCCGCCATACGATTCAGCGACGTAGGCGTACCATTAAGACCAAATTCGTTTTCCTGCTCCGTAAAGGCATTCAACAAGTAGACCGGTCCACAACCGTCGGCCACGTAATCAACAACAGAAAAGAAGGTGCCACAGTCATCGATACGGGTGACTTCCTGCTCAAGCTGGATAAAGGTTTCGAGGGTAATATCTTCGGTCAGACCCAGCGATGCGTAGACCATGTTTACCGGCAACAGTGCTTCTTTTACTTCTGCACCGGGAGCACGAATAGCACCTACATCCACCGGGTTAATTACGTTAATACCGTTAAAGATGAACGTACTCTCACCCCAGCTCACTACCTGCTTACCTGCACGCAAGCTCACTGGTACGTCGCCAAACCAATAATCAGAGAATACGTAGGCATCCATAATCTCAGCGCCGGCGGCATTGTTTTTACCATCATCAGACAGAGGCTGATCATGGTCATTGTCTCTCAGTTCAAAATCGTACCAGTACCGGGCTCGAACGAACGCACCATAGTCGCCGCCATTCAATAAAAAGTCGGTATTACCTTTCACGATAGTGGAATAGGTGTCGCCCTTGTCAAAGTTCAGGTTGCCATCATCACTGTTGATGGAGCCACCTTCACCACCGTTGCCAAGCCCTACCAAATCAGGGTCGCGATCTTCTACGCGCCAGCTTGCACCTGCACTCAATGTGGTATCGAGGTTTGCTTCCCAATCCCCCATGTAAAACTGAAAAGCTCCGGCGGGATTGGACACCGACGCCGCAACGGCCAAAGCCAAAGGCAGCTTGGCGAAGCTATGCAACCGCTGTGTTTTTTTTGTCATCGAACGCTACTCCGTGATTTTGGAAATATCTGCTACCGCGCAAAAAACGGATAGAAACAGATTGTCTTTTCTTGGTTTCCGGTCTTTTTATTTAGGGCGCGTCAAGCGCAAATGCCCACCGCCTGCCCTTGGGACAAACCCCAGACTGACTGAGAAACTCCAATTGAATGTCACCGATCACAATGTTCTTTGTCATTAGCCCGGCGCACTTTAAAGAAAGCATAGACGCTATTTTGACAATCAACCAACTCGAAACTGATTTTTTTCAATCTCTTACCGGCTATTTTGAATTGCCTGCCTGATCCGGCCGAGATTTGTAATTTTTTCGATCAGAAAGCTAACGTTGTCGCAGTATTGCGAACCAGGCCAGCACTGCAAAAAAGGCACACAAATAAAAGGCTTGCGCATAATCAAACCATTCCACCATACAACCGCTAATATAGGCGCCTAAGGCCCCTCCTGCGCCAAACCCAACACTGCTGTACAAGGCTTGCGCCTTCCCCTGATTGGCACCACTGAAACGACCATGAACAAACTGGATAGAACAAGCATGCATGGCCCCAAAAGACATGGCGTGACAACACTGGATCAGGGCCAACAGCCACACTGATTCCACCAGCCAAACCGTCAGCAACCAGCGCAAAGCCGTGACAGAAAGAGCGATAAGCATAATGCTGCGCACATTTTGTCTTTTCAACCAATGGTGCATCACCATAAACAGCAGCACTTCGGCCAAAACGCCCAAGGCCCATAGCAGTCCAATCGTACTTTCGCTGTATCCGAACTGCTCTAAAAACAAGCTGAAATAGGTATAGTACGCCCCATGGGAGAGTTGCAGCAGAAAACAGGCTACAAAGAACAGCACGATGGGCCGCTGCGCCAACTCGAGCCAGAAAGAGACCGCCGCATCCCTGCTGACAGACTCGCGCGGTTCAGAAAATTGCCACCAGGAACACAAGGCTAATGCCGATATAACGCCAAGCATGAGCCAGGGAAACAGGGCAATGGAATAGATTTCAATCACGAACCCCGCACCAGCCACACTGGCGATAAAACCGATAGAGCCCCACAAACGCACTTGGCTATAACGGTTTCTGTACTCGGCAAGATTGTATAGCGTGATTACTTCAAACTGGGGCAGCACCGCATTCCAGAAAAAGCTGAACAATACGATGGTCATGGCATACTGCCAAAACCCTTCAGACTGAAAGAACAGCAAGTATCCCCAAAAGGTCGCGACCGTTCCGGCCCTTACCAGCAACAGCCGGCATTGATAATGATCGGCCAATGCCCCCCAAATGTTGGGTGCAACGATCTTGGTGATAAGGAAAATTGAAGTAAGCTGGGCAATTTCCAGCAGACTAAACCCCTGATCCGCCAGGTAAAGCCCCATGTAAGGTGCAATCAATCCAAGCAGCGCAAAGTAGAAAAAATAGAATATGGAAAACGGGGCAAAGGCCATTCAAAAAGTCAAAGCATTGATTCGGAACCCCATTCTAGAGCGAGAGCCGATAATGAGCCAGAAATGGCGTGTATTTATACGAGCAATCTGTTGAAAAACAATGCAGATTTGATTAGCTTTATAGCGCCCCGCAAAAGGGCACATCAATGGAAATACGCCCCGAGTCTGGGCACACAGAAAAAACAATAAAACGGTAACAAGAACAACAAACGCAGCGCATAAAAACACCCCTACCGCCTTGCTAACGTAACCAATCGCTCGCCTAGGCAACCTCTGCGACAAATGGAGAAAGCTATGAAACAAATTACCGCCATCATTAAACCCTTTAAACTTGATGATGTTCGTACCGCATTAACTGACATCGGCCTGAAAGGCATGACCATCGAAGAAGTCAAAGGCTTTGGCCGACAAAAAGGTCACACCGAACTTTACCGTGGCGCCGAGTATGTCATCGATTTTGTGCCCAAGCTGAAGCTACAGGTAGTGGTTCCGGACAATGTTGTGGATCAGGCTGTTGAAGCCATCGTTAATGCTGCAAACAGCGGCAAGATTGGCGACGGTAAAATCTTCGTTACCGACGTTCTGCAGGCGATTCGTATTCGCACCGGCGAAACTGGCGACGACGCCATTTAATCCTCTACAACAATTAATTGAGAGAAACACACATGAAAAATCTCATGATGCTGGCCTCTTTGCTGCTGGCACCATCCTTGGCTTTTGCCGAAGACGCACTCAATGGTGCCGATACAGCCTGGATTCTCACCGCCACTGCGTTAGTTCTGTTTATGACCATCCCGGGGCTGTCACTTTTTTATGCAGGCTTGACCCGCAGCAAAAACGTGCTGTCGGTGCTTATGCAATGTTTTGCACTCACCTGTCTCATGTCTGTACTGTGGTACGTGGCGGGTTACTCATTGGCCTTCAGCGAGGGCAATGCCTGGGTCGGCGACTTAAGCAACCTGTTTATGGCTAACGTAACCAAAGAAGCCATGTCCGGCACCATCCCCGAAGCCCTCTTTGCCGGCTTCCAAATGACTTTCGCCGTGATCACCCCAGCACTGATCGTTGGCGCCTTCGCCGAGCGCATGAAGTTTTCCGCCATGTTGCTGTTCAGCAGTATCTGGTTGTTGGTCGTTTACGCTCCAGTCTGTCACTGGGTATGGGGTGGCGGCTGGCTCAGCGAGCTCGGTGTACTCGACTTTGCAGGCGGTATCGTGGTGCACATCACAGCAGGTGTCGCCGCACTGGTCGCAGCCCTGGTGATTGGCAACCGCAGAGGCTGGCCACAAACCCCCATGCCACCACACAACATGACTATGACCGTGACCGGCGCAGGCATGCTCTGGGTGGGCTGGTTCGGTTTTAACGCAGGTAGCGCACTGGGCGCCAACGCAGATGCCGCCATGGCACTGGTCGCCACGCACCTCTCGGCAGCCATGGGTTCGCTTGCCTGGATGGCCTGCGAGTGGAAAAAGTTCGGCAAACCTTCTGTACTGGGCATCGTTACCGGCATGGTTGCAGGCCTTGGCACCATCACGCCTGCATCGGGGTCGGTTAGCCCTGCGGCCGCCATCGTGATCGGCCTGTTGGCTGGCTTCGTGTGCTTCAATGCGACACTGTTCATCAAGCAAAAACTCAAGATTGATGACTCCCTCGACGTGTTCCCTGTTCACGGCGTGGGCGGCATGCTCGGCACCTTCCTGGTCGGCATCTTCTGCGCCACCGAACTGGGTGCCTTCAGCGGCTTTGGTTTCGGCGGAGACAACAGCACCATCGGCGAACAAATGAGCGCACAGATGATCGGCATTGTCAGCTCCATCGTCTACACCGCGATTGCAACGTGGATCATTCTAAAAATTGTAGATGTGATTACCGGCCTGCGCGTAGACGAAGAAGAAGAGCACAGCGGCCTTGACCTGGCTCTGCATGAAGAAAAAGGGTATGACATCTAAGATAGCTTGACGCTATATGTAAGACGGAAGACGCTGATGGCATACTTTCGGATTCAAAATGAAACCGGTGATTCGTGAGGGTTGCCGGTTTTTTCTTTATGGGAGACGCTATACGGGAGAAGGGAGACGCTTGTAG
>JBFHVM010000202.1:0-6087 GCA_041589495.1 Oleiphilaceae bacterium
ACCAATACGGCGAGTATGCCAAAAGCCAAGGGGTAAGCCATATAGTAGGGCATGCCCAGGTTATCGAGCGGCGTCATCAGTGTATTGACGCCGAGCAAGGCTTTGTTGGGGCCATCCATGATACGCAAATTAATCGAATAGAGCGCAATCATGGTGAGAATGGAAGCCAGCAGATGCAGAATATGCAGGCGCACATTGAGCCAGGCGGTCACCAGGCCGGCCATGGCGCCGGCCAAGCAGGCACTGAATGTGGCTAGCCAAGGATTCATCTCGGCAACAATCATGGTTGCGGCAACGGCTGCTCCCAGAGGAAAAGAGCCATCGACTGTCAGGTCTGGAAAGTCCAATACGCGGAACGACAGGAATACGCCCAAAGCAACGAGACCGAAAATAAATCCGGTCTCGAGGGCGCCAAAGAAGGCAAAACTGTTCATGTTGAGGGGCTACTTACTCCACGACGACTTTGGCGCGTTGCACCAGTTCTGGTTTGAGGGTCAGACCCATGCGCTCTGCGGCACCAGGATTAACAAATAGCTCAGTTTTTTGTACGCCTTGCACCGGCATGTCGCCAGGTGATTTGCCCTTGAGAACCGCGACAACCATATCGCCGGTTTGGCGGCCTACATCGTAGTAGTTAAAGCCTAATGCGGCGACAGCGCCACGCTTGACGCTGTCGGTATCGCCGGCAAAAACAGGAATGTCGGCTTGTTGGGCCACTTTAATGACGCCTTCAAGTGCTGAAATAACCGTGTTATCAGTCGGCAGGTAGATCGCATCGACCTTGCCCAATAGCGAACGGGTGGCGGTTTGCACGTCGGCAGACTTGGGGGCTGCGGCTTCCACAACTTCCAACTCTAGTGAGGGGGCATGCTTTTTCACCAGTTTTACCAGCGAGACGGAGTTGGCTTCGCCGGGGTTATAGATGACACCAATGCGAGTAGCCTTGGGCATGGCCTCTTTAACCAGTGCCAGGTGCTTGTCGACGGGAGTGAGGTCAGATACGCCGCTCACACGAGGGCCGGGTTGATCCCAGGAGTTAACCAGTTTGGCTCCTACCGGATCGGTTACTGCAGAGAAGATGATTTTGCTGCCGCGAGCAGAGGCCACAACGGCCTGGGCTGAGGGGGTGGCAATGGCAACGATGACGTCGGGGTTTTCACCGGCAAACTTCTTGGCAATTTGTGCTGCAGTGGCTGTTGCGCCCTGTGCACTTTGGTAGTTCCAGGTGAGGTTTTCACCTTCTACCCAGCCAGACTCCTGCAGCACGTCTTTCACTCCTTGTCGCACTGCATCCAGCGCCGGATGTTCAACAATCTGGGTAATCGCAACGTGTTTGTTGGCAGGCACGGCATCGGCATAGGCGACTCCAGTCGTGCAACAAAGCAGGCAGGTTGAAACGAACGCAAGCAGCTTATTCATATTGAATTCCTTAACGGGACAATGGATTCGTCTGTGTCGCAGTCTACTGAAAGCTGACGGTTAGGTCAGCCTTTTCCTTGTTAATCTTTAAGCAGAATGACAATGAAATGACGCGGGCCATGTGCGCCATAGGCTAGCGTCTGCTGTATATCGGCCGTTTTGGAAGGGCTCGACACAAAGATGATATTAGTGGGCATCTCTGTCTTCTGCCAGAGCGGCTCGTGCATTAATTGCTTCAGATTAGCGTAAACGGGGCAGTCCGATTTAACGACCGCGATGTGAATCGGTGGTGCCAGCGACAGCATACGAGGTTCGTCACGGGATGGAATGATCACCAGTGTGCCGGTTTCTGCAACCGCCGCCTGAACGCTGGTCAGGCCAGCGTCAATCTCATTGAATAGGTTATCGCACTGCGCTTCGTAGTCTTTGTTATAGAGCAAAACGGTTCCGTCCACGCTCGACATGGCATGTTCACATGGGGGGTGGAAGTCCGGGTGTGTACCAACTAATAACTGCCTGATGGCGTGCTCCCGGGCCAGCTCGGCGAGCGTGCTGGAAAGCGTAAGTTGTGTACTTTCTACTACTTGGGCGCGGTTTAGGCTCAGTTGTTTACTCAGTTCAATATGCAGATCGCTTTCCGCTTGGTGTACTAACCTTGGCTCAGTCGCTCCCGTCTCTGCACTGGCGTCTTTGGGTGTTGGGCGGCTTTTTCGCAAGCGATTCAGTATGTCGGTACGGGCAGTATTAGTCATCGGGACCAGCCTTCTTGGTTTGCTGTTTGCGGATGCGCATTCGGTGGCGCAAGGGGTTCGCTGCCAGCTGAGGAAAATCCCGTTCTTTTCGCCAGCTTTTGGGGCCTGCAACGGGAATCCAGTGTAACCAGCTCGCGCACCGCGTCAGCCAATGGTAAATACGTGGGTGGATGTTGAGCCAGCGCCATATTGACCAAAGCCAACGTTCCGAAAGGCTGTTTTGCGGGTTGGTCTTTGCGACGCGCTCACGCAAACGGCGGATGAGTGAGGGCAGTTCTATTTTGACCGGGCAGGCTTCGCCGCAGGCGCCATTAAGGGAGCAGGCACTCACCAGGGCCGCATTTTGTTCCAGACCTTTCAGTTGTGGTGTGATCACCTGGCCAATGGGACCCGGATAGGTGCTGCCGTAAGCATGGCCACCAATACGGGTGTATACGGGGCAATGATTCATGCAGGCACCGCAGCGGATGCAGGCGAGCGTGGATTGCATGTCGTTATCTTGATGTATCGCTGAGCGGCCGTTGTCCAGTAGCACCAGATGAACCTCTGTGGGGCCATCACGCTCACCGGGTTTACGTGGCCCGCTAATCATATTGATATAGGTGGTAATGGCCTGACCCGTCGCCGAGCGTGTCAGTAAGGGCAATAAAGTCGATAGCGTATTCAGGCTGGGGATCACTTTTTCCAGGCCCATGACAGCAACATGGATGGGGGGGGCCGTTGTCGACATGCGGCCATTACCTTCGTTTTCGACCAAGCACAGGGTGCCGCTGTCCGCCGCTGCGAAGTTGACGCCAGAGATACCCATGTCGGCCTGCCGGAATTTATCGCGCAAGATGCTGCGCCCCACGCCAATAAGGCGGTCGACATCGTTCGGATCTCCCTGAGCATTCAGTTTGTTGACAAACAGCTCGTGTATCTGTTGTTTGTTTTTATGGATGGCCGGCATGATGATATGCGAGGGCTTTTCGTCTGCCAGTTGTACAATGTATTCGCCCATGTCTGATTCCAGGCACTCGATTCCGGCCTCGGCCAAGAATGCATTGAGCTCTATTTCTTCGGTGGCCATGGACTTGCCTTTGACTACCTGTCTTACCTGATGCTTCTGCGCGATGCTCAATATTATGTGATTGGCTTCATCGCCATCGCGAGCCCAGTGAACCTGAATGCCGTTTTTTTGGCAATTGGCTTCCAGTTGTTCCAATAGCTCGGGGAGATGATTGAGCACGTTCTCTCGGATGCGTGCACCTTCGGTTCGCATGTTTTCCCAAATTTGCGGATCGCCAATTGCCTGCAGCCGTTTATCGCGCAAAAAGTGCATGGCCCCCTTAAAGTTTTTTCTAAGCTCCTGGTCGGCCAGCGCGAGCGCGATGCGTCGATCAAACTCACTCTTCATGGGCGACTCCAAAGGCATTGGCAAGGATGGAGGCAATATGTAGGCAGGGGTCATGGCCATGGAGGTATTTGATATGGTTGCCAAGACTCATCAAACAGCCGCAGTCACCACTCGCGATACAGTCTGGGCCGCCGGCCAAGAGCTTAGCAGCCTTGTCTTTGGTCATGGTGTTCGAAAGCACCGGCGACTTAACGGCGAAGGTGCCGCCAAATCCACAGCACTCGGCTGCATCCTCCGGTTCCAGAAGTGATACTCCGGGTATGCTGCTAAGCACTTCACGCCAACGATCAGCTACCGGCATGGCGCGCTGTGATGAACAGGAAGCATGCAGGCAAACAGTCTGTTCCTTTTGCTTGGCGAGTTGATCAAAGGGAAGTAGGTCGGCGATAAAGTCGATGAGCTCAAAGGTTCGTGCTGCCAGGCTGTTGGCCAGCCTGGATAGCTCGGATTGGCGAGCCAGTAGCGAAGGGTATTCATGCTTGATCATGCTGGCACAGGAGGCACTGGGTACAATCAAAGGATAGTTTTGCTGGCTGAACAGGCGCACGGTGTGTGCCGCGACATCATAGGACTCTTTGGTATAGCCTGAATTGTATGCTGGTTGGCCGCAGCACGTTTGTGCAAGAGGGTATTCCACCTGATAGCCGCACAGCTCAAGTAAGGCTGCGGCATCAAGGCCGGCCGTGGGATAGTACATATCGATGAGGCAGGTACCAAAAAGATAAACGGGTTGCACTGATGTCATAACAGTCCCTACCTGCAATATTTATGAGCTGGTGGCATGATACACATGCCGGCGCATTGGCTGCCGGATCACTATTGTGAAGGCGCCTGATTCAGGCTCTCCAGGTCAATGGCTTCCACATCATGCCAGTCACCGTTACCCGCTGTTTCGAATCCGTTTTCGACAAAAATATCCGCCAGTATTGCGCGGCCCTGTTCGCTGTTATCCATGGTCACCAGGGCGCGCTGCAGGCGGTTAATAGTAAAAAAAGATACCCTTGGATGAGCGGCGAGAGCAAAGGGCGTAAAGCCGGGGGTATTCCAGAGCGTGCGCAGCTTTTGTTGGGTGCTCAGATCTTCACCCTTGAAATCTTCGATGCGTGTGGCGCCGGCTTCAACCTCACCAGCCAACACGGCTTGCAGTACTTCTGAGCTGGAGGCTTTGAAGACGGCTTGGTAACCAATCTCAAGACGTTTGAGGCTTTCGCGCGGAACAATGCTGCCTCCAAAATCGAGTGGGCTGGGGAAGGCAATGCGCAAGCCCTGTAATTGCTTAACGTTTTCCGCCGCGTGGTCATTGCGTACCACAATCATGCTGCGGATGGGTTGTGCGGTCCTTTTGACAAACGCGTTGTAGCCAGGGTGGCGCTTGAACGTGACAAACTGCATGGGGTCTAGATAGACCAGATCGAACTCACCTTTATTGACTGCAAGTTCGAAGGCCAGTCGACTGGCAAAGGGCTGTAGTTCTATCTCAATGCCGCTTTTTTTCTGCAGGTGCTCCACCAGGGCTTGCCAGGCGGCATAGCGGCTGGGTGTGCTGTTTTTGGCCAGCACCATGATGTGCTGGCGTTTGTTTTTGATGTTGTCGAACTTGGTGGCGTTGGGGTTGGGCACCTCTTCGTAGCGATCAAAAGGCTCCGGAAAAGCAGGGGAAATGGCCAGTTTTAAGGGTTTGGCGTTTACGGCGATGCTCAGACTGAGCGTCATCAACACAACTAAAAATCGCAAAGAGGGCCTGTACTTCAAACTGAGAGTTTCCCGATCACAAGGTTTAACAATGCTGCATAATATAAAGATGCGCTGCCCAAGTTTAAAGGGCAGGCTGTGGTAGCAACAATTGTTTGAGACATGGGCGGCTTTCTGCTATTCTGGCCCCCCATCTTGAGATGAGAATCTCCCTCCTTATTTTTCAGTAAAAACAGCTGCGTTCAACGCGCCTGATTAGGGCAGTTTTGTGTTGTGGCAGCGCAATTGACGGGTATTACATGACGCGATTTATCTTCGTGACCGGTGGTGTTGTTTCTTCATTGGGTAAAGGGATTGCCTCGGCATCATTGGCGGCAATTCTGGAGGCGAGGGGCCTCAAGGTGACCATGTTGAAACTGGATCCTTATATTAATGTTGATCCGGGCACCATGAGCCCTTTCCAGCACGGTGAGGTGTTTGTCACCGAAGACGGCGCTGAAACCGATCTCGACTTGGGGCATTACGAGCGTTTTATTCGTACCACCATGTCCAAACGTAACAACTTTACCAGCGGGCGTGTTTACGAAGACGTTATTCGTAAGGAGCGTCGCGGCGATTATCTGGGCGGCACAGTGCAGGTTATTCCGCATATTACCGACGAAATTAAACGCCGCATTGTTGCGGGTGCCAGTGGCTTTGACGTGGCCTTGGTCGAAATTGGCGGTACCGTGGGCGACATTGAGTCCCAGCCTTTCCTCGAGGCGGTGCGTCAGCTGAAAATCGAAGTGGGTTCGCAGCGCGCCATGTTCATGCACCTTACGCTGGTGC
>JBFHVM010000203.1:0-6044 GCA_041589495.1 Oleiphilaceae bacterium
TATTGGCTGCATCCTGACCTGTCATGGAATCGACCACAAACAGCGTTTCAACGGGCGTAATCGCCGCATGGAGCGCTTTGATTTCGTCCATCATATCGGTATCGATGGCCAAACGACCCGCCGTATCCACTATCAAAACATCTGCAAAGGAGGTTCGCGCCTCTGCAATTGCCGCATTGGCAATATCTACCGGTTTTTGATCGGCCGAGCTGGGAAAGAAGTTGGCCCCCACTTCGCCAGCCAGTGTTTCCAACTGCTTAATAGCAGCTGGACGATATACATCGGCAGAAACCACCATTACCTTTTTCTTCTCGCGTTCAGCGAGATAACGCGCCAACTTAGCGACCGAAGTGGTTTTACCCGCCCCCTGCAAACCTGCCATCAAAATGACAGCGGGAGGTTGCGCATTCAACGCCAGGCCCATGGATTGCTCGCCCATCACCTTGACCAGCTCAGCATTCACCACCTTAATAAAGGCCTGCCCAGGAGATAAACTACGCATCACCTCCTGACCCACGGCGCGCGCTTTTACCTGCGCAACAAAGTCTTTGACTACCGGCAACGCGACGTCTGCCTCGAGCAGAGCCATACGCACTTCGCGCAGGGTATCCTTGATGTTGTCCTCGGTCAGCTTTGCCTGGCCTGTGACTTTGCGCAGACTTTCGGACAGACGATCGGTCAGATTTTCAAACATGTGCTTTCTCTTATATTGCCAAGCGGTTGCAAACCGCGCATTATAACCACTCACGGACACTGAATTGAATAGACATTAAACGGAAACACTGGTCCACAACAAAACTATGAACATTCTGGCACTGAGCCTGCTGTCAGCCGGACTGTATGGCTTTGGCACCATCTATCAATTCCTGATCTACTTACGTCGCATGCCGGCCAAGCCCTTCATCAGCTTTTTCGCCGGTGCAGCCGCAGTGGCCATGCAGCTAATCGTAACCCTACAACTCACCTTTGATGGGGCCCAGCTCAACCTGAGCCTCAGCAATACCGCCTCACTCACGACCAGCTTTATCGTCCTCTGCTTACTACTAATGGCACTACGCAAACCGCTACACAGCGCTTTTTTAGCCGCCTATCCGGTCGCACTGCTCAGCCTCTGTGCGCTAATAATTTTTGGCGAAGGGCGCTACGACTTTGCTCCTAACGAAAGCGGCATCATTCTGCATATTACTCTTTCGATCCTGGCCTACAGCATTTTTAGCATTGCCGCGATCCAGGCCGTTCTGATCCACATACAGAACAACAACCTGAAAAAACGTCACAACACCATACTTAAGCGAAACCTTCCACCATTACTCACGATGGAAAACATTCTGTTTGAAATGCTTTGGAGCGGCACCGTTATACTGTTTGTTGCCATCGCCCTGGGTTTTATCTTTGTCGAAGACCTGTTTGCTCAACACCTCGCACACAAAACCTTCTTCTCCCTGCTATCGCTGACCATTTTTTCTGTTTTGCTTGCAGGCCGCCACCTTTATGGCTGGCGCGGCTTATTAGCCAGTCACATGACGCTTTGGGGGGCCGGATTACTCATGCTGGGCTTTTTTGGCTCGAAGTTTGTTCTACAGTGGTTCATACTTCCCCCCTCTACCTAGGATCTGAGCAAACTTGAACGAGACGTCGACCACTACCCTACTGATTATCTTGCTGTTTCTGATTATCTTTTCGGGCTTTTTCTCCAGCTCCGAAACAGGCATGCTGTCACTCAACCGTTACCGCCTCAAACATTTAAAGCGTAGCGGACACCGTGGCGCCATTAAGGCCAGCAACCTACTGGATCGCACAGATCAGCTCATTAGCGTCATCCTGATTGGTAACAACTTCGTCAACATTCTGGCCTCCTCCATCGCAACAGTCGTGGCAATCCGCCTATGGGGCGATGCTGGCATCGCTATCGCAACAGCGCTACTCACCCTAGTCATTTTAATATTTGCCGAAATCACACCAAAAACCATTGCAGCCTACCACCCCGAAAAAATCGCTTTTCCGGCATCCTATCTGCTTACCCCGATACTCAAAGTACTTTACCCGGCAGTTTGGGCCGTTAACCTGGTGACCAACAGCCTGCTGCGCCTGATGGGCATCAACACCCAGGGCGAAGACAGCAATAACCTTAGCCGGGAAGAACTGCGCACCCTGGTAAATGAGTCCAGCATTACCATTCCCCGCAATCACCAGGACATGCTGATCAGCATTCTCGATCTAGAAAAGGTAACGGTTAATGACATTATGATCCCTCGTAATGAGGTGATCGGAATAGATATAGATGATGACCTGAGCAACATACTGCAGCAGATTAAATCGAGCCAGCACACACGCCTCCCTGTATTCAAAGGCGACATAAACAATGTGATCGGCATTCTCCATCTGCGCAATATGACACGCGTGCTGGCCAATGAGGAACCCAACAAAGCCCACTTGCTGCAATGCTGTCGCGACCCCTATTTCATTCCCGAGAGCACGCCGCTCAACACACAACTGCTTAACTTCCAGAAAGAAAAGCGTCGTATCGGCTTTGTGGTAGATGAATATGGTGAAATCCTCGGCATCGCGACCATGGAGGATATTCTGGAAGAAATCGTCGGGGAGTTTACGACGGACTATTCGGCATCCAGTTCGACGGATATCACCCCTCAGGAGGACGGCAGCTTCCTGATTGACGGCACCACCTCAGTGCGCCATATCAACAAGTCGCTGAAGTGGCACCTCCCCGTCAATGGCCCAAAGACACTGAGCGGCCTAATCACTGAGGCTCTCGAAACCATCCCTGAAAACCCGGTATGCCTGACCCTGGCCGGCTACCGCATTGAAATTAGACAAACCAAAGACAACATCGTCAAAACAGCCCAGGTATTCCCTGCGATGAAAAAACCGCGCTAAATCCACATCAAGAACCGGAAACTATGAGGTCCGGCTCATTTGTTCGATTTTGTTATTTTTTTTTACCTCTTAATTCCCGTATACTCTGGTTAATTAGTGTGCCATTTGTTTGGTTGCAGTCACTTAACCCGCTCAATGTAACAGGAAGTAGACGTTCAGCACATAAGGTTCGATGGAGCAGACCATGAACAAGTCTTCAGGCGTTAGTTACATCAACAGCTCACGCGCAACGGTACAGCAACAAGATGTGAAGCTGTCTCTTGTCGATGGCATCGCCAAACAGGCGGCCCGCGACCTGACCGAACTCATGCAAAGCATGTTCGACGGCATCGATGATTCTCTGTTTGAGCTTGCCAACAGTGCCCGCACCAACAATGAGCAAAACCGTTTTTTTGAGGCCATGCGCGAAATCCGTATCAAGCGCAAAGGCATCGAAAGCCAGTTCAGCCGCACGATTCTTGAACAGTTTTCGGTCAACAGCGTATTGCGAACCACCTCCGAAAACGAGCCAACACAAGCCGACTCCCTCGAATCGCTCAGCGTGGTAGGAAACGACCAGCTCGAAGAAGAAGTGGCTATCAACACCATGGCAACGAAGGCCAAGGCTAACTTTCAAGGGCCGCTGTTAAAATTTCACACTCGAATCAGCCGCGCGTACGGTCAACAGGGGCACGAAGACATGCACGCCCCCCTTGAGCCTAAAGGCCTGTGCGAAGCCTTTTCCGAGGCATGTCAGACACTGGAAATAGAAATCAAGGAAAAACTGATCGTCTTCAAACAGTTTGATCGCTATGTCATGGCCAACCTTGAGCCCATCATTGAGCAGGCCAATCGCACCCTGATTCGCCATGGCATCATGCCCCAATTAAAAACTCCTGGCATTCGGCAAAAGCATGGCGAAAGCCACGATGATTACGCCATGCGACGCGCGCAGGCACGACAACACGGCCCCCGAGACATCGAGCCCGGCGAAAAAACCGATCATGGCATTGATATTTTTCCCGAATTACAGGCATTGCTGGCGGACTCACGCAGCACATCAAGACCCACCCAAAGCACTACCCCCGTTCGACATAATTACAATAGCGTACAACAAGCAACCGCGCTGGATACCAATGCCTTGCTGGCTCTACTTAACAGTCTCCAGAAACAAACCGACTTAACACCCGCCAACAGCAAGAATGCCAAGGTGATTGATATACGCAGCGCACTGCAGAATCAACTCGCTAACGATACTTCCGGTCGCTTAAAACAAGCCTCCTTCAGCCAGTTGGATGATGACCTCATCAATCTGGTAGCGATGCTCTTTGAATTTATTCTCGACGATTACAATCTGGCCCCCCCCATACAGGTGATGATCAGTCGTTTACAGATCCCGATTCTTAAGGTTGTCATCAAAGACAAGAGCTTTTTCAGCACCAATCGGCACCCCGCAAGACTGTTTTTAAACTCACTGGCCAAAGCCGGTATTGGTTGGGGTGAATCGGTAGACCAGTCGCGAGATATGCTCTATACGAAAATACAGCAGGTGGTTCATCAGGTTCTTGACGAGTTCGATGGCGATGTAAGCCTATTTACACGCCTCAATGAAGAGCTTCACCATTTCATGGAGCGAGAAGATCGCAAGGCACGTATCGTAGAGCAGCGCACCAAAGAAGCTGAGCAAGGGCGCATCAGATCAAAACAGGCACAGATAAAAGTCGAAGAGATCATCAGCAACAAGATCCTCAATGCCCGCCACCCTATTCCACAGGTAGTTTCCGACATGCTACGCACGGGCTGGAGTCGCGTTATGTTCCTCGCCTATTTAAAAGATGACCGGGAGCATCGCTGGAACACATGCACAAAAATTGTTGATGATTTGATATGGTGCTTGCAGCCACTTAGCGAACCAAAAGATCGCCAACGCTGGGTAAGTATCGTTCCCAGACTACTTAAAGAGCTTAAAAGCGGTCTTGAGAACGTATCATACAGCACCGCAACACTAGATCAGACCATGCAGGACATCAAGCAGGAGCTGACCAGTGCATTCCGCAATCCCGAAAACATTCTTGCGGGCGGGGACCTTCCACGGCAAACACTTAAAAAACGTGCAGGCACCGCCGTTGAGCAACAACTGGCATCGCGCGACCAGGGCCTGAAGGAACACTTCGACAAAGTTGACCAACTGAAGGTCGGCCAGTGGGTTGAGTTTGAATTACTCAATGGCAGCAAGTTTCGCTGCAAACTTTCAGCAAAAATTGAAGAGGCTGATTGCTATATCTTCGTGAATCGCATGGGTCTAAAAACAGTAGAAAAGAACCGCACCGAACTGGCCAGAGATCTTAGTCAGCACAAAGTGGTCTTTTTAGAACAGGGTCAGGTGATTGACCGCGCATTGTCCGCCGTGATGTCCAACCTCAAGCAACAGAAAGCCAATACCTGATGGCATTTCGCCAGGCGGCCCTATTGTCGATCTGCCACAACCATTAATGCTGTATCAACCGATTGATCCCCATAGGCGCCACCGCATCGGAGTGGCCGTTACACTGGCATTTATGCTCCATGCATTTTTTTTGCTGGTGATCGATAAACTTGGCAATCTCAAGCTTGAGCGTGAAGTAAAAACTGTACCGGTTGTTATCGTCGCTGACTTATCCCAAGAAAGCGTACGATCACTACAAAGCCTACAAAGTGCGAGCGCTCAGGAAAACGCCCGCCCCTACGTCACCACCACAGGACAAACAGACTTTTCCCGATTAAGCGGTAACAAGGCAGGCCACTCAAAGGCTTCCAATACCAGCCAATCAAAGCACGAACAAACTCAGCACACACAACCCACAGCGATTGCGCTGCCCCAACAATCTCAATCTTCGAGAGCACAACAGGCCCGTGAAGGCCTACAACAGATTTTTAATCGTAGCGGCCAGATTGCGCCTATCGAGCAACGCAGCACCCAGCCCAAGGCAAAAAAGCTAAGCGAGTATGAAATCAGCCTGATTCAAATACTTTCCAGAGACACGCTCTACGACGACTGGCACAGCCGTATCGACGCTCGCAACATCGAAACGCTAAGCCTTGATGTTGAACTTACCCTGCTTCCCAATGGCGCCATTAAACGCGCAAAGCTCATAAACAGCAGTCGCTTCCAAGAAATTGACGAACTCGCA
>JBFHVM010000204.1:0-5974 GCA_041589495.1 Oleiphilaceae bacterium
CCGACCTTTGAGACCCTGCTCACCAGTTCCAGCAAGCTGGTGGGTACAAGCGAAGCGGAACAACAAACTCCCGTCGCCGCCAACGCAACTGCCCAGACCGCACTCGACGCCCTGCAGCTCAACCTGCGCACAGCCTCTGGCAAGAGCACCTTTGCCCCCGGCGAGAACCTGTCGATCGTCGCCAGCAGCAACGTATCGAGCTATGTCTTCTGTTACTACGCCGACGCCGAAGGTAGCATTCAGCGCTTCTTTCCGAACCGCTTTGCCAACGACAACTTTTTAAGTGCCGGCAGCGAACTGGAGTTACCCGGCAACATGCCCTTCGATATCTACGCGAACGAAGAGGGCCTGGCCGAAACCATCTCGTGTTTCGCCAGCACCGACAATCTCTATCACGAATTACCAATGGAACTGCGCACCTACGACTTTGAACCCTTGAATGTCGCCTCTCTGGAAGAAGTGCGCCAAGGCTTCAACAACGCCGCCAAAGGCTCTCTGGCCGAGGCACAAATTGCGGTAGCCACCCAATAATCCAGCAGGAGAATACGCATGCAAGCGCAGCAAATAGTCAGCAGCAAAACACTTGGCACTCTCGCCGGCATCGCCCTGTTACTGGTGATGGGCGGTGCCAGCCAGGCAGGCACCGAAGTGCAGGCAGGATATGAACACGGCAAAGCCGCTCAACAGGAAGAGAAACGTGGCCAGATTAATCTGCCACGGTCCAACCTGCGCTGCTGGCAAGAGGGCAAACTGCTCTTCGAAGAAACCGAAGTGAACGAGCGCAGCCTGAAACAGGCGCGCCAGGTACTGGTGTTTGATCAGGAACGTAAAGACGCCGCCGGCGAAATTTACTTGATAGAAAGCGGCTCTGCCACTTGTCTCTACAAAAAAGCTTAACTGCAACGCAACAGGAGAAAATCACATGAACGCGCTACGTACTCTTCGACAACCGGCACTGCTCATGGCCCTGAGCGCCAACCTGTTTTGCACAAGCCCGGTGTTTGCCGAGGCGGCAGACACAGTGCACCTGGGCAAACAGGCCGTGAGCAAAGAACAGGTCATTCAATTACTGGCTCCCGAACAGCCACAACCCAAACTGCTCACTCGTGGCCTGCGCCTACATGACAATGATGCCGAACCGGCATTCAGCGGCGATCAAGCGCCTACCGCCAAATCGCTCTCACTCGAAGTGTACTTTGAGTTTAACTCGGCACGTCTGAGCCCCGAAGCAGTGCAACAACTCACCCCCGTAGGCGAGGCTCTGCAGTCGAATGAACTGGCCTCACTGCAGTTCACCCTCGAAGGCCATACCGATGCCACGGGCGACGAACACTACAATCTCAAACTCTCGGAAAAGCGTGCCAAGTCGGTGAAAGACTTTTTCGTCAACAACTTTGCACTACAGCCCGAACGCGTCAAAACTGAAGGCAAAGGCGAAAGCCAGCTCATTGAGGGCACACCTCCAGACAGTGGTATTCACCGCCGCGTTACCATCGTCGCGTATTGAGGCCATTATGAAAACGTTACCAGCTCTCTGCTGCACCCTCGCCTGCCTTCTGCCCATTGCACATGGTCAGGCCGAAAGCGTGTTTGAAATGGACGACTTCGGCAATATCAACCAGCGCAATATCGGCGTGATGGAGCAGCAAGAGCTGAACCTACCCGGCCATATCACCAGCCGGGAGCAGGAAACGACAAGACCACTACCCGATTTCAACGGGCTGCGTGTTGATGTGCCCGTTGATGTGGAATATCGACGCAACGGTGCCGCACAGATAAAAATCGAAGGCAGTCAGGCCAGTATCGCCGCCCTTGATATCAGCGTACAAAACCGCACGCTGGTCATTGCCGGCAACGCCGCACGCATTACCGATACACCTCGCCTCACCATTCAGGGCGGCAACCTCGAACACGTGCGCATTAACAGTCCCAGCGACATAGAGCTGAACCAGGTCCAAACCCGCCGCTTTGAACTGGTTGTGCGCAGCGCAGCCGACGTGCGCATTACCGGCCGCGCCGACCAATGCAGCATCGATAGTCAGGGCGCAGGCGACATCGACCAAAGTGACCTGCACTGTCAGCATCTTAATTTAAAGGTGTTTGGCGCCAACGATATTCAGGCTTACGCCAGTCGAGGTGTAAGTGGCAGGTTGCAAGGGGCTGGGGATTTAGTGATTGTGGGCAATCCAGCCCGTCGGGAAGTGAAGGTACAAGGGGCTTTTGATGTAGAGTATTTTTAGTCGCTATCGCTTCAGCGTTTTTCAATTGCCCCAAATCAAATTTTTTTCGTTCAACTTTCTCTTTGCGTCCTTCTAATCAGTCATAAGGCACAACGCGCCAATGAGCCAATCGCCTTATTACCTTAATCACTCTTTACGACTTTTAGCAAACGGGGAAACCACATGAAAACTTTGATCTCAGCCACTGTTATCGCCTTCACTCTTTCTGCTCTTGCTCACACTGCTGCGGCAGCCGATGTGAAAGGCACTGTCAAAACCAGCGTGAAGGCCGGTGTTGTGTTGCAAAACAACAAGGGCATTGCCAACAAAAACGAAGCCGCTCTGGGCTCCATTACGGGTAAAAGCCGCATTGGTGGCGACTTCCAATCTCGCGTGACCACAGGCGCGGTAATTCAGAACAATAAGGGTATTGCTAACAAGAATGAGTTGGCGATGGGTTCGGTGACTGACTAACCGCGACTCAGGCACTCCTCTCCTACTCCAGTTTACCGGCCTCCACGGCCGGTTTTTTTGTATTGAATATCTCATCGTGAACAACCCAGTTTCTTCGTCGCAATTCAGAATCGATTGAATTTTAAGCACCTCCGACTATCTTTTCTGTTATTGCATTACTGCCGAAACCTTGGCCGGAGCTCAATTATGAATTGGCTGGAGCGTTTAAAATTGAGGAACAAGCTCATCTTCGGGTTTAGTGTTCCTTTATTACTCATCGTTGTCATCGCGTTTACCGTTTACGCAAGTCTCAACCGCTTATTGTCAACCAGCGCCTGGGTGACTCACACCTATCAAGCCATCGAGCTGGGTAACAGCATTACTGGCGCCCTGGTAAATATGGAAACCGGTTTGCGCGGGTACCTCGTCGCAGGGAAAGAAAGTTTTCTGGAACCCTACGATAAGGGGAGACGGGACTTCAACAGTCTGATTGAAGAAGCCAAAAACAAAGTGTCCGACAACCCTCAACAGGTTGCCCGGCTTGAAAAAGTAGAGCAACTGGAATCTGAATGGCAAGAAGAGCATGTTCAAGTGGCCATTGACTATCGCAAGGAAGTCGTTGCGGGAGCCAATGCGGCAGAGCGTTTCAAAGAACTGTCCAAACGCATTGTTGGTAAAGAAAAATTTGACGGCTTTAGAGCTACCGTAGCGAAGATCGATCAGTTTTTCAGGGCGCAAAACGATATCGAGGCGCAGCTACTCATTAACTTATACCTCATGGACATGATCAATCAGGAGACGGGCCAGCGCGGTTTTTTGTTAACCGGCAAGGAAGAGTCATTAGAACCCTATCACTGGGGCATTGATCAACAACAGACGCACTTTACGCAATTACAGTCTCTCATTGGCCAAAAATACCCCAACAGCAAAATTCGTCAAGAGATGATCATAGCCAATGATATGGCGAACGAGTGGCGAAATCTGGCAGCAAACCCCGAAATCGAAGCACGTAGAGAAATGAATAAAGTGACCACGACAATCAGTGATGTCACTGCATTTATAGAACAGGGCATTGGCAAACAATATATGGATAGTATGCGCACCATACTTGATGACTTTGTCGCTGCTGAACAAGCGCTTATCAAAATAAGAAACGATGATTTTGAAGACACCGCAGCCACCGCCAATGCAGTGACCATAGGAGGTGCCTTGCTTGCCATCCTGATTGGCACCTTGGTTACAGTTGTTCTTACTAGAGCAGTGTTGCGCCAACTGGGGGCCGACCCGGCTGATATAAAAGATGTGGCTGATCGTATTGCTGGTGGCGATCTCTCCCTGCGTGTAAACAGCGAAGGCTCGGTTGGTGTGCAACAATCAATGGCTAAAATGCAGGAGCAGCTAAGGCAAGTGATCGAAAACGAACTGCAACACGTGGTGGACAGCGCCAAAGAAGGCGACCTGACCAAGCGCATCGACCTTAGCGACAAAAGCGGGTTTTACAGGGAACTCAGCCAGAGCATTAATGCGCTGGTGACAGTCAATCAACAAGTAGTAAGCGACACAGGAAGAGTATTGGCCTCCATGGCTCGCGGCAATCTCAACGAAACCATTACAGCCGACTATACCGGCGCATTTGGCAAGCTCAAAAACGATGCAAACGAAACCATCGAAAAACTCACTCAAATAATCGAAGGCGACATTCAGGTTTTGGTCAGTGAAGCAAAAACCGGAAAACTTTCGGGACGTATTGATCTGGATGGGAAAGAAGGATTCTTCAAATCGCTAAGCCAAGGCATTAATGAGCTGCTGGACATCAACGAGAACGTGCTTAACGATGTCTCTCGCGTAATGCAGGGACTGGCACGCGGCGATCTAAAAGAAAAAATTGATTCAAATTACACGGGATTGTTCGAAACCATCAAAAATAACACCAATGACAGCACAGCAAAACTGGAAGAAGTGGTCACCAAAATTCTGGCCGCAGCCAGCCAGGTAAAAACAGCCAGTAACGAAATTGCAGCCGGCAATAGTGACTTAAGTCAACGCACCGAAGCACAGGCCTCATCGCTGGAAGAAACCGCAGCCAGCATGGAAGAGTTATCTCAGGTTGTTCGGCAAAACGCCGAGCGCGCAGCAGAAGCCGCCAGTCAGGCAAATAGTGCACAGCATACAGCCGAACAGGGTGGTTCTGTAGTGAACAATGCCATTGAAGCCATGAGCGAGATCAATCAGGCTAGCCGAAAGATCACCGAAATTATCGGGGTGATTGATGAAATAGCATTTCAAACCAACCTGTTAGCCCTTAATGCGGCGGTAGAGGCCGCAAGAGCAGGCGAGCAAGGACGCGGTTTCGCCGTGGTAGCCAGTGAAGTGAGAACTCTGGCAGAACGCTCCGGTAATGCAGCAAAAGAAATCAAAGGCCTGATCAAAGACTCGGTAAACAAAGTGGAAGATGGCACTACCCTGGTCAACGAATCAGGAGAAACGCTCAAACAGATCGTATCCTCAGTCACATCGGTCGTGGATCTCATTGAGCAAATATCGGTGTCGGCAAGAGAGCAATCTATAGGCATCAACCAGGTAAATTCGGCCATTTCTCAAATGGAAGGCATGACACAACAGAATGCAGCCATGGTTGAACAAGCCTCTGCCGCAAGCCAGGCAATGAGTGAACAGGCCTGGCAAATGATTGAGCTCATGAATTTTTTTAAGGTTGAGAAAGGCTCCTATTAATCGGAACCGCTGCCTGCGCAATCCTAATCAAGGTTCGCTTCGTATCTAGCAAAAGACACGGCTCTGTTGGGGCGCGATAACCTATATCAAAAACTATTGATATAGGTATTGATATATCAAAACTTATTGATATACTCCTCGAATGCAAAATTCAGGTGCCGCAACGAAGCTATCGTTGTCAGACTTCAACCCCTCTCTCGATATCGCTGCTTTCAGCCACTTGCTCAAAGCCTGCGCCGATCCTTTGCGCGTGCAAATATTGCAGGTATTGAAGAACGATACATTCGGCGTTCTGGAACTCACGCAATTGTTTGGCACCAAACAGTCCGGGATGAGTCACCACCTTAAAGTGCTGGCCAAGGCTGGCTTGGTAGAGGCCCAACGTGAAGGCAACGCTATTTTTTATCGCCGGCCGTTTATCTCTGGCCCAGAATTTGATGCCGAGGCGATTGAGCAGTTATACCGTTTAATTGACCGTTTTACCCTCTCTGAGGCCGTACAAACGGGCATTGAATCCATTCGCGAGCAACGTGCTATTCAATCTCGTGCCTTTTTTGCCCGTCATAGCG
>JBFHVM010000205.1:0-5970 GCA_041589495.1 Oleiphilaceae bacterium
GGAGAGGGTGCCCATGGTGGAACAACCACCGCCCAGATCAGAGCCTTCGCCGACCATAACGCCTGCCGAGATGCGACCTTCGATCATGGAGGTGCCTTCAGTACCGGCGTTAAAGTTCACAAAGCCTTCGTGCATGATGGTGGTGCCTTCACCAATGTAGGCGCCCAAACGCACACGGGAAGTGTCTGCGATGCGCACGCCAGCAGGTACCACGTAGTCAGTCATCTGCGGGAATTTATCGACCGACTTCACGGCCAGCCATTCACCCTTGGCACGGGCTTGCAGTTGGCGAGTAGGCAGTTCTTTCAGATCGATAGGGCCAACGTTGGTCCACGCTACGTTGGGCAGCAAGCCGAAAATGCCGTCGAGATTAATGCCGTGAGGCTTCACCAAACGATGCGAGATGAGGTGCAGTTTGAGGTAGACTTCGGGCGTGCTGCCGGCCTTGCCGTCTTCGCTGATAATCACAATCACCGCAGGGCGTGCGCTTTCCATGAGTTGCTTGGCAACATCGGCAATGGCCGGTGCCGCTTGCAGTTGTGCCAGTTTCTCGAGCTGTTGTTGCGTCAGCTCGATGGTGCTATTGCCTTCAGCTACCCCCAGAGCGGCTTGTACCGCCTCGGTGACGCTGGTTTCGGGTTGGTACAAAGGGTTAGGGAAATAGGCCTCGAGCCACTCGTTGCTGCTGTTCTTGGTGCCGATTCCGAGTCCGATTGCAATAGTCATAGTCACTTCCAGATTGCTTGATGTTTAAGGTTTATTTATTGAAGAGGCTGGCGTATTCGTCGGCCTTAAAGCCGAGATGGATGTTGCCGTCTACGTCCAACACAGGGCGTTTAATCAGTGAGGGATTAGCGCTCATCAGGGTAACGGCCTTGGCGTTATCCACGTCGGCTTTGTCTTCATCCGAGAGCTTGCGCCAGGTGGTGCCGCGTCGATTAATTAAAACCTCGTGGCTGACCTTTTCCAGCCAGTTTTCGAGCGTGTCCGCATCAATACCAGCTTTTTTGTAGTCATGAAAGGTGTACTCAATGCCTTGCTCATTGAGCCAGGTCATGGCTTTTTTCATGGTGTCGCAATTTTTGATGCCATAGAGAGTCACTGCGCTCATAAGTGGTACTGGTCCTTACAATGATTCGATAAAGGTGCGAATGCGCTGCGCGGCCTCGATACAGTCGGCCACGGGAGCGACCAGGGCCATGCGCACATAATGACTGCCCGGGTTGTATCCGTCCACCTCACGAGACAGGTAAGAGCCCGGTAGTACGGTCACATGCTGTTCGGCATAAAGGCGCTGGGCGAACTCTTCATCGCTGATGGGGGTGCGTGGCCACAGGTAAAAGCTGGCGTCGGTTTGTTGTACATCCATCACTGGTTGCAGTATTTCGAGCACGCGGGCGAATTTTTCGCGGTAGGCGTCGCGGTTTTCGAGTACGTGGGCTTCATCCCCCCAGGCGGCAATGCTGGCCAACTGGTGTTGAACGGGCATGGCGCAGCCATGGTAGGTGCGGTATTTCAGGTAGGGGGCCAGCAGGGTGGCGTCGCCGGCGATAAAGCCGGAGCGCAAACCTGGCAGATTGCTGCGCTTACTCAAACTGTGAAAGACCACGCAACGAGTGAAATCGTCTCGGCCAATGGTGGCGCAGGCTTCGAGCAGGCCAATGGGGGCCTGATTCTCGTCGCAGTAGATTTCGGAATAGCACTCGTCGGAGGCAATCACAAATTCGTATTTGTCAGCCAGGTCAATGAGCTGCTTGAGTGTCTCGAGGGAGTGCACCGCACCGGTCGGATTGCCAGGGCTGCATATGAATAACAGCTGACAGCGTTGCCATTCTTCTTCGCTTACCTGCGAATAATCTGGAATAAACTGATTCTCCGCGGTCGTCGGTAAGAGCTTAAGGTCTGCGCCGCCCAAAAAGGCCGCACCCTCATAAATCTGATAAAAGGGATTGGGGCTGATGACCAGCGCGTCTTTTGTTCGATCGACCAGTGCCTGGGTAAACGAGAAAATGGCTTCGCGGGTGCCGTTCACCGGCAGCACGTTATGCTCCGCGCTCAGCGAGTCGGGCTTGAGCTGAAATCGGTTTGTCGCCCATTGTGCAATGGCTTCGCGCAATTCTGGGAGCCCTTTGGTGCTTGGGTACTTGGCGAGGCCGGCCATGTTCTCTTCGAGGCAGGCTTGGACAAACGCCGGCGAGGGGTGCTTGGGTTCGCCCACCGACAGCGCAATGGGTTTGAGCTCTGCATTGGGCGTAACGGCACCCAGTAATTTGCCCAGTTTCTCAAAGGGATAGGGCTGTAAACGCTGTAAATCCGGATTCATTGCTTCCTCGTTTAGCTGTCGACCTGCTCGTCGAGCTGTTGGCAGATGTCCTGTTGCAGTAGGGTGCACAGATTCGCATCGCTGATGGGCTCACCTTCCGCATCCACAATGAAGAATACGTCCTCTACGCGCTCGCCCAGTGTCGCGATGCGCGCATTGAGCAGTAGTATATTGTGGCTGAGCAGAATCTGCCCAATGCGCGCCAGAAGGCCCGGACGATCCGGCGTCACCACTTCCATTACCGTATGATGATTTATCATGTCATTACTGAAGGTGACTTCGGTAGGGAAGGAAAAGTGCTTGAGCTGACGTGGCGTGCGACGTTGAATAATCTCGGGGTAATCGTCCGGATCATCGAGCTCTTCCATCAGTCGTTTGTGTACTTGTGCTTTGCGCTCGGGGTCGTGATCCAGCGCCTGATGTTGGGCATCAGTCACTACAAAATTACTCAGGCTGAACTCGCCGCCCGTGGCACTGACGCGTGCGTTGAGTACATTGAGATTGAGTTGCTCCAGCACGGCGGTGGTCGCCGCGAACAGATCCTGCTTAGACTTGAGATAGATCATGATCTGGCTAAAACCGTCGCCACGCTTGGTTTTGCTGTCACGAATAATAATCAGGGGTTCTTCAGACTCACCGTGATTAAGAATGGCGGCCGTCTGCCAGGCCAGGTCGCTGGTGGAGTCCTGCAGAAAAAAGTCGTCTTCGAGCGAGTCGAGCAGGGTGTCGACGCGTTTGGCAGCAAAGCCCTGTTCAAACAGCATGGAGCGCACTTCCTGCCGGGTGGCGCGTATCCAGTCGTTACGATCGATGGGTTGATCGATACCCCGGCGAATCGCGCGTCGCGTCTCCACAAAGAGTTGTTGCATGAGCGAGGCGCGCCAGCTGTTCCATAGGTTAGGATTGGTTGCCGATATATCGCACACCGTGAGTACGTAGAGGTACTCCAGGTGCATCAGGCTCGGCACCTGCTTGGCAAAGGCGTGAATGATTTCGGGATCGGCGATGTCTTTCTTTTGTGCCGTCATCGACATCAGGAGGTGTTGTTCAACCAGCCAGCATACCAGTTTGGTGTCGCGTTCCGAAAAATGGTGCCGTTCGCAGAATTCTTCGGCATCGACCGCACCCAGTTCGGAGTGATCGCCACCGCGTCCCTTGGCAATGTCATGGAAAATTGCCGCCACATACAGGAGTTCGCGCTTGGGAATCTGCCCAATTAAACGTGACCCGAGCGGAAACATTTTTCGGCTTTCGGGGCTCTCCAGTTCAATAAGGTTGCGAATCAACTGAATGGTGTGCGCGTCGACCGTGTAACAGTGGAAGAGGTCGTGCTGCATTTGCCCGATAATACGTCCAAACTCGGGTAAGTAGCGGCCGAGTACGTTGTATTTGAGCATGGCATTCAGCGTGCGATGCAGGGCGTGCGGGGTGCGCAAAATCTCCATAAAAAGGGTGGTATTCGCCAAATCTTTGCGAAAACTGTCATCAATGAGGTATTGATGTTCACGAATCTGTTGAATGGTGGCGGCCTTGATACCCTTAATTTGTGGGTTTTGTGCCTTCATGAGAAAAATCTCAATCAGGGCATAGGGCGAGCGATCAAAGACGCCGGGATCGACCGTTTCGATGTAGCCATTGTTGAGCTGAAAGCGCTTGTTAACAGGCTCGATTTGAGGCGGCTGTTGGCTGCCGAGATAATAATCGTCAAAAAACTGCAGAATAACGTCGGCGAGTTCGGCTAGCCCAAGAACGATGCGATAGTACTTGTGCATCATTTGCTCTACGCCGAGTTTTTCGTCGTTATCTTCGTAGCCCAGAATGCCAGCCAGTTTGCGCTGATGATCGAACAGTAAGCGGTTTTCGTTGCGGTCGGCGATCATCTGCAGGCCGTAACGCATGGACCATAAAAAGGTCTCGCCGCCGAGCAGCATTTGATATTCCTCGTCGGTGAGGAAGTCGTAGCGGGAGCGGGTGTCGGTGGCGTTGGGGCCAAAGTGACGTTTGGTGATCCAGGCGATGGTTTGAATGTCGCGCAGGGTACCGGGTGACGATTTAAGGTTGGGTTCCAGGTTGTACTCCGTGCCGCTGTACTTTTCGTGCCGGTCGTCCTGCTCCTGACGCTTGGCCAAAAAGTATTCTTTGGAAGTATACACCTCATCGGAATAGACGCGTTGGGTCAGTTCGGTACGCAGCGCTTCGGGGCCGACGATCGTGCGGGTTTCGAGAAGATTTGTAGCGATGGTTACATCATCTTTTGCGCCGTCTATGCATTCTTCCAGAGTGCGCACACTATGACCAATGTCGAGGCGCAGATCCCATAGCATCGTAATGAAAGTAGAGAGCTTATCGCCCATGGCTTCGTCGATGTCTTTGCCCGCCAGCAATAACAGATCAATATCAGAATGTGGGTGCAGCTCGCCGCGGCCATAGCCGCCTACGGCGAGCAGGGCGCAGTCGGCAGGAATTTCGTAATGCTGCCAGAGTGCTGCCAGTAGCTGATCCATCATGTAGGACTTGAGTCCCACCAGGGCACGGACGTCTTCGCCCTCGCGATACATGCCATCGAGGGCGTTCTTGACGGTCTCTAAATATGCACGGCTGGGCACCGCCGGGTGGGGCTTGGATGCCAGTAATTGCGCGAGCTGATCCAGCTGGATTCCGCTGCGATCCAGAAACTGCTGCTTTTGCTCAGTGCTAAAAAGGGCGTCCGTCATGTCGCTCAAGCGAATAGCTCGCGTTCTTCCTCACGCATGGTCAAAATTTCGAAGCCGTCGGCGGTGACCGCAATCGTGTGTTCCCATTGCGCCGACAGTTTGTGATCTTTGGTCACGACCGTCCAGCCATCGGGCAGCAATTTACAGTGGCGCTTGCCCTGGTTGATCATGGGTTCGATGGTAAAGGTCATGCCTTCTTTGAGTTCCAGGCCCGTGCCGGGTTTGCCGTAATGCATTACCTGAGGCTCTTCGTGGAATACTTTGCCGATGCCATGGCCGCAGTATTCGCGTACCACGGAGTAGTAATTGCTCTCGGCGTGCTTCTGGATTACGTGGCCGATGTCGCCCAAACGGGTGCCGGGTTTTACCAAACGTATACCTTTATACATGCATTCCTGAGTGATGTTCACCAGACGTTCGGCGGCAATGCTGGGCTTGCCGATATAAAACATCTTGCTGGTGTCGCCGTGGTAACCGTCTTTGATAACGGTGACATCGATATTAATGATGTCGCCGTTTTTCAGTACCTTCTTTTCTGAGGGGATGCCGTGGCAGATCACATGGTTGACCGAGGTGCAGATGGATTTGGGAAAGCCCTTGTAGTTGAGCGGAGCAGGAATCGCGTCGAGCTTGTTAACAATGTAGTCGTGACAGATGCTATTCAGATGATCTGTGCTCACCCCTGCCTGCACATGATCACCGATCATTTCGAGCACTTCGGCGGCCATACGGCCCGCAACGCGCATTTTTTCAATTTCGTCGGCAGTCTTTATAGATACTTTCATGGTAGTTGAGGTGATCCGAAGTGTTGGGCGGATGTGAATGAGTCCACAAATAAAGCGCGCCATTTTAACCTGATCCGGTGTGGATACAAAAGGGTGAGTTGATCAGGGCTGTGTGGCGCGGCCTTGTCGGCATAAATGCCGACCTACA
>JBFHVM010000206.1:0-5936 GCA_041589495.1 Oleiphilaceae bacterium
ACGCTCTCAGCGCCAAAGATCACGAGGGTACTGAGCGCCTGGAAGAATTTTTCATCGAGCGCGAAGGGAGACTCTACCCCCGCCACGCGATGAAGGTGTTTATGGTGACCACCAATCCTGACATCGCCGCGAGTGATTGTTTGTTTTATTTTATTGCCTGTGAGTGAATAATCAGTCGGACGAATGAAGTCGGACGTCGGACGCGTGAGGTCTCAGCCAATACTGCACCAAGTCTTTGCGTCAGACGTCAGGCTCCCGACGTCCGACTAAGCACTTCCCTTGTTCTGATCGGCATTTTGCATCATCGTTTGCTGTATGTTTGGCACCGTGCGAAACAGTTCCTCAAATGGCATAGGTTTGGCCACCAGGTATCCCTGCGCATAATCGCAGCCCTGGTCTACGAGAAATTTAATCTGTTCCTCTAGTTCCACGCCCTCGGCTACAACTTCGAGGCCCAGGCTATGCCCCATAGCGATAATAGCGGCAGAAATTTCTATATCATTCTGGTCTGCCGGAATATCGCTGATAAAAGAGCGATCAATTTTTACCGCATCAATGGGAAAACGTTTGAGGTACGAAAGTGAAGAATAGCCGGTTCCAAAATCATCGATCGATAAACGACAACCAATGCGCTTAAAGGCCTCCATCATTTGTATAGCCAGCTGGTTGTCTTCCATAACAGCAGATTCGGTTAATTCAAACTCGATCATTGAGGGCGCCACCTGATACTCGCTTAGCAGGCTTGCTACCTTGCCCGCTAATTTGCTGCTGAAAAACTGTTTGGCTGAAAGGTTAATCGCAAAATATTCGACGCCCAGAACTTTGAGTTGTTTACTGTACTGGGACAACGTTTTTATGACTTCTTCCAGTAACCAGTCACCCAGTTCATGAATGAGTCCCGTCTCTTCTGCAACGGGAATAAAATCATTGGGCGGAATCATGCCTTCTGCATCATCGAACCACCGCATCAGCACTTCGCAGGAAATTATTTTTTGCTCGTTCAAGCTCCATTGCGGTTGTACATGAAAACTCAAGGCTTCAGCTTTAATAGCTTCCTTGAGTTTACGTTCCATGCGTACTTTTTCGTTGATCTGGGTTTCGAGTTTTTTGGAGAAAAAAGACACGCGATTGCGGCCACTTTCTTTTGAAAGGTAAAGGGCCAGGTCCGCATTGCGGATAAGTTCTTCAGCATTACCGGCATCCTCGGGATAGATCGCTATACCAATCGATGCGGTCGTTTCCAATTCGTGACCACTGAGCGAAATGGGCTGTTCAACGGCCTTGAGCAGCCGGTCTGCAATACCTTGAATATTCGCTCGCACATCCACATTGTTCAGCAACACCATGAACTCATCACCACCCATACGGGATACCACATCGCGTTGCGAAACCAAACCTCGCAGGCGCTCGGCGAGCACGACCAGCAGCTGATCACCGGCATCATGACCCAGTGTATCGTTTACTTTCTTAAATTCATCCAAATCAATCATCATAATGGCAACCTGACCTCGGTCCTGATCAGCCGTGGCCAGCACATATTGCAAATGATCTCGGAAAAAACGCCGATTCGGTAAGTTCGTTAGGGGATCATAGAACGCCAGATTTTCGAGCTCTAGCTGGGCATTTTTGAGTTCACTGATATCCATCAGTGAACCGATGAATCCTACAAACTCCTTATGATCGTCAGTCTGCTCAACTTGAGGCGCAATATGCTCCATGAAGATGCGTTTTTCTTCGCGCCGTGCCGGCCTGAAGGTGTATTCAATGACCTTTGCCCGTTGTTGCAATTGAATCTTGTGCAGTATCGATAGATACATCTGCTCATCTTCTGCCCCCAGAAAGCGGCATAATTCGACAGTGGTGATGCCGGGTTTGAGGCCGGTAAGTTCGCGCCAACGTTCATTGGCATAGACAATTTTTCCCTGAGCATCCATTTGATAAATGCCCACAGGTGAATTCTCGGCCAGCAAGCGAAACCGATTCTCTGACGACATCAGCGCTTTGTTTTCTTCTGCTAGCCGGTCGAGCATGAGGTTAAATACATCGACCAATTGCCCTACCTCATCATCGTTGCCCTGCTCCGCCCTGATGGATGAGTATGGATCCCTGGCAATGCTTTCAGCAGTATTGTGCAAAGCCCCCAAAGGCAGTAATAAGCGCCCAATCAAGCGGTGCAAAAGCAGGATACCAACCAGCAGGATGACCACTGAAGACGCCAAACTAACGGCAATCGTGCGCCGCAAGCTTTCCTGAATTTTATCCAGTGAGGCATGCACAGTAATGTAACCCAAGGTATCACCCTGATCAGTTATGCGACGATAGACCTGCATCGCGCGATCATGCTCTACAATATGATCTGCGGCTGACTGTAAAGAAGGCGCACATTGCGATACAAACTCATCAGCATTGAAACTGGCGAATAAAACCCCGTCCTCTTTGTATAGACACGCCTTGGTGACATGTTCATTCAGGGCTGTACTGCTCAAATTCAATTGCCCGGCGTTTACATCCGAAAAAACCAGCGCGGCAGTGGAACGATTTCCAATCACGCCTGCTAGTACATTCAAGTCGTCCGACAGCGCCTGTTGCTCCTGATTTTTGGCGTAGACCGCAAACAACAAACCAATGGACACCAGACAAAACGACATCACTGCAGAACTCAACAACAGCAGCTTGTTTTTGAGATTCTGACGACCAGGCAGTTTAATCATCACACCCCCTGATCTGATTTTGCTTTGCGGAACAACGTGCTGCCAATTCGAGCAATGAGGCTCCCAGGCTGATTTTTTTCTCCAGCACACGATCCATATTCACTTCGAACTGAATACGGTTGTCGATACGCATCAGGTTAATCATCCACTGCTCTGCCAGAGCAACATCACATTCATCGCAAATCAGAAGCAAACCCAGTGGCCATGCAGATACATCAGTAAACGCATCCGAACCGATCAATAATACATGGCAGTCCCCGAAATTATTCGCGGTCGGTTTGTCTTGATGTACGACACTTGTTTCACCGATACTTGGCAAACTTTCCAGATTTCCAATCGCCTCAATGGCTGGGGAGCGGCCCAATGAACAAATTTGCAGTGTTGCTGTTGCGTCGCGAGATTCAGGCCAGTCTGTAAATCGCAGGATGCCAAGAATAACTGCAGCTCTGACCATTCCATCAGAATATCGTTCCTCTGCTTGCCCACCGACAGGCAGTACTGGTGCCATGCAAAACAACCACATGGCGAATGGTCTGAAGAAACGCAGTTTACTCATGGCCTTAACTGATAGCGGAAACCCACCAGAAAACCAATATCATCCTGGGCTCCTATTACAACTGCATCGTTATTGGCCACGTCCGGATGCCTAACGTTATCACTCAAAACGTTTGTGACTGTGCCAAATAGTTTTAACCCAGAGTTAAACGCATAGCCGTAATTGAGATTAAGTAAATGGTAGGCATCGACACCCTCGCGCGGCCCGGCACTGCGTAACGACGCCCCCCAACGATGGGCCTCGTGGTGATATATGCCCCCCAGCTTGAGCAACCAGCGGGAAGCATAATCAGAATCCACATCGTCACCATGGCCATTAGCTTCGTGTATGTAAGAAACGCCTCCCAATAGCTGACTTACGGGAGTTTGTTTTCTCAGTTCAAACTCCAAGCCATTGCGTTCGATCACTGCACTGCTGTTCTCACCGCGTCTGATGAGATCAAGTGCTTCAATGTGGAACAAATTAACGACATAGTGCAAGTTGTCGTCGGTTCGCGTGTAGGCCAGATCCCAGGTTCGTATGGTTTCAGCCTTGATATCACGATTCAAGGGTACTCCCTGATTGTTGGTGGCGGCACTCTGGCGAAAGGTTGGCGAATTAAATCCTTCGGAGTAGAGTAATTTCAATGATTCCGTATCGTTGAACGAATACACAATAGAGCCGCGCGGAGACAGTGCGTCACCGGCATCACTGTTGTTGACATAGCGTGCGCCAAACACCAATCGCCAAGCGTCAACCTGAGTATCCAACTGAGCAAACGCCGACTTTTCGTAAATCCGATCTTCTTCCACCAGCAAAAAGCTGCCATCTGGTCGCAGGGTGGCACCCGGAGGCAAGGCTACGCCCAGATTGGCACCGCCAACCTCGTCATAGAAGGCCTTATTCTCAGTACTTCTCTCCTCATATTCAGCACCAAAAAGCACTGAGGTAGAGGAAGCAACATTCCAATCAAGCGATAAACCGTTGCGAAAGCGGGTATTGTCCGCGCCCTGATTATCGAAGTAGATTCCACCGTCACCGGGCAACCCAAAGAGAGCCAAAAGATTTTCGATTTCTACGTCTCGGTAATAGCGGTTCCAGTCGCTAAAAAGCGTCAACTCGCCCTGGTCAAAATCGTGTCGATAATTCAGCGCCAACAAGGTACCCTCAGATTGAAACTCCGTAGGCGTAGAAACAGAGGCACTATTGTCTCCGGTTTCGGTGGCCATGAGGGTTTGAGCGCTAAGGGACAAGGTTTTATAACCCAACCGGGTCAGAAAGGAAGTATGTTCGCGCTGGCGCATCACCGTCCCGAATGCCGTCTCCGGAAAACAGAAGCAACCAAAATCAAAAGGCGCAAATCCATTTTCGACCTGATAGTCGTAGCCTTTGTCATGCTGAATCTCGCCAGCCACATCGGCCCACCAGTCATTCTTTGAACCGGCGCCCGCAAATACTGACGTATTTCTTCGTTCATTATTGTCACCATAAATACGCCAGGCAAGATTACTTTCTCGGCGTAAGATTACGTTGATTACCCCCGCCGAGGCATTGGTTCCATAAACAACCGACCCGGGGCCGCGAATCACTTCTATTTTTTCTATTGCCTGTATTGGCAAACCGTAGAGTGGAAACTCGCCATTTTCGGGCATCCAGTAAGGCACACCGTCTACCATGAACAGCACTTTCTGATTGGACGTGGCTGGCAAGCCGCGCATTTGAACAATACTCAATCGCCCCGATTGCTCATTGACTTCAACCCCAGGGACAAAATGCACAAACTCGGCCAGGGTATTCAGCCCCATTAGCTCAAGTTGACGCGCCTCATATGTGGAAACGACGCCGGGAGATTGTGCGATGCTCTCGCTTTGCTTGGAAACAACGCTGATATTCAGGAGTTGCTTGAGCGGCAGATTAAATAGTTTGTGATCCGTTTGCGCATTAACAATCAATGGGCAAGCAACAAGGCACACCCATACGACAGCCACGTTCCAGCGCAGGTGAACTCGCAACACCATAATGCAACTCCAACTGAGTGCTCACCCAGGCAATGTCGCCGGCCAGGGTGGTCGCAATTTACTTCTCATAACTATAGATGCCCCGTGCCATAAAGCCAGCGAATGGGAGGCGCCTGTGGGCGACATTCATGCGACGCGATGCTGACAAAAAACCGGGCGCGCCTTGTTGGCATAAATGCCAACCTACAGAGCGCATATAGGTCAACGTTAATGGTGCCAATCAGCTATCTATTACCCTAATACACTTCCGAATGCGTCGCCCGTTGGCCTATAATCGCTAGTGCCGCTACCCGATACGCCTCGGCCAGTGTGGGAAAGTTAAATATACTTTCAACGAAAATATCCACATTGCCATTGGCAAGCATCGCCATTTGGCCGATGTGGATGAGTTCGGTAGCGCCCTCTCCCACTATCTGTACACCAAGCACTTTTTCGCCCTGGCCATCACAGATGATTTTTAGCATACCATCGCGAATACCGCTGATCTGGCCGCGGGATATTTCTTCAAATTTGGCGCGCCCGACCAGCACATCACCATATTGTTCCCGCGCCTGGCGTTCGGTTAACCCTACGCCTGACAACTCGGGTATGCCGTAGATACCCGAAGGAATCATCTGGCTCATCGGCCCCACCTCAATGCCCAGCGCGTTACACGATGCACGACGCCCCTGC
>JBFHVM010000207.1:0-5912 GCA_041589495.1 Oleiphilaceae bacterium
GCCTATCCGGAATTTCATCCGCAGGCACCCAGTGCCGAGGCCGACCTACTCAACTTTAAAAAGAAAGTAGACGCGGGCTCCAACAGCGCCATCACTCAGTATTTCTTCAATGCCGACAGCTATTTTTACTTTGTTGATCGCGTTGAAAAAATGGGTGTCGACATCCCGATTGTGCCGGGCATTATGCCCATCACCAATCACTCTTCATTGGTTCGCTTCAGTGAAATGTGCGGTGCCGAGATTCCACGCTGGATCAAAAAGCAGCTCGAGGCCTATGGTGATGATATTGAAAGCATCAAAGCCTTCGGTGAAGAAGTGGTAACGCGTATGTGTCAGCAACTTCTGGATGCCGGCGCGCCAGGCTTGCACTTTTACACGCTCAATCAGGCCGAACCCAGCTTGCGAATTTGGGATAACTTGGGGCTTAGTGATAAAGAAAGAATTACCTTTTAACAGCCAATAAGGGGCGGTCTAACAGACTTGCCCCTATTACTCCTGCAAAAAACGCTGACAAAAATCTTCCCATGGCATGGGTTTAGCCAAATAATAGCCCTGAAAATAATCGCAGTTAGCACGCACCAAATAATCGAGCTGCACCTGATTTTCGACGCCCTCCGCTACAATTTTTAATCCGTATAAGTTTGCCAGGGACAGAATCACATCCACCATGGTTTGTTTATTCGCGTTCTCTTCCGTGATCCCCCAAACAAAGCTACGGTCGATCTTAAGCGTATCAACGGGGTAGTGTTGCAGCTGACTAAAGGCCGTATACCCGGTACCAAAGTCATCCAATGACAACTTAAACCCTTTGTTTTTGATGCCTTGCAACATGGAAATGATTTTTTCATCGCAAGCAACCAGACTAGTCTCAGTAATCTCCAATTCAACCATGTCCGGCCTAATTCCGTGCTTGCCAGCCATAGCGCCAATCTGTTCCGGGAACATCTCGTTGAGCAACTCTTTAGCTGAAATATTAATGGCAAGAACAAAGTCTTCGGCGACCAAGTGCTGTACCGAGCTAAGGTAACCAAAGGCCTGATCGATTACGTAGAGGTCGATTTCTTTAATCAATCCACACTCTTCTGCCACAGGGATATAAGCATCGGGCCCAAACTGCGACAGGCTTGAACTATGACTTCTGATCAGCACTTCGGCACCACACAGTGTATGACGCTGCTGTTGGTCCATTGTAAAAATCGGCATTACATTTAAATAGAATGCTTTCGTCTTTAGCGCTTCATCGAGAGCGCGTGCAATGATTTGTTTCTGCTGGATCTGGCCGGCTAAGGCTTCATCGAAATAGGTAATTCGATTCTTGCCCTGTTCCTTGGAACGATACATGGCAGCATCGGCATCACGGAGTATTTCCTCTGCAGAAGCCTGTTCACGATGATACACCGCCACGCCAATGCTTGTGCTTGGTTTGAATTCGACACCGTCTATACTCAGTGGCCGATTGACGGCTTTGCGCAAACGCTCGGCAATGATATGTACATGGTGTTCGCATTCAATATTCGTCGTCGCAATAACAAACTCGTCTCCTGCGATGCGCGCAAACTGGCTATCGTTCACTCGGCTCACAGAGTCAGTTTGCCTGACTGACCCGACCAGGCGCCGGCTTATTTCCTTTAGTACCTGATCACCAAACTCGTGGCCGTAAGTGTCATTGATCAGCTTAAAATTATCGACATCAAGATAGAACACTGCCAGGCAGTTTTTCGATCCCTCGTGATGTGTCATGGCGCGCTGTAACCAGTCCTGAAAACTTCTCCGATTACGAATACCGGTCAGGTAATCCTCATTCGCTTCTTTTTCCAATTTTTGCTGTTCTTTCTCAATGGTAACCCGGTACAGATAGGCAAAGCCTATGGTCAACGCCAGCGGAAAGAACATCCTTACCACCAGCTCCAGTTCAACCCTCTTCGATGCCAAGGCCAAGCCCGCGATGACCAGAACCAGCGACATCAACAGCGCACGACGATTGGTGTAATTAAAGAAAATACCGATGACCAGAGGAAACAGCCAGGCAGTGCCGCGTATACCTAAAAAATAACAGGTCGCCAAAACCGTTGCGATTACCGCCAAGAGTGCCGCTGAGCGGAGATATTGGCTGTCTTTTCCAAGGGCACGCACCACAATAATGGTAAGAATGAAAGCTGTAGCGCTGGCGGTGGTGTAGTAAATGTATTCGTTGCCCCAAAAATAGTGGTATACAGCGAAAATGCTCGAGGTCACAACGGCAAAGAAATAGTATTGATAATAACTGGCCCCGCTGAGCAGTTCTTGTTTAGCCATTTATATTCGATTTCCTGTTAACGGGTTTCATCATCAACTAACTAATGTGACGTCGGGCTTTTCAGCACACGGAGATAAGCGCACGCGTAGCCATAACGCGCCAACCCCCATTGTGGCGTATTAAAACCTTCGTCCGATATCAGGCTATGCCTAGCAAGCCTTAAGGATATTCCTAGTGGAAAAGTGCGAGCATTGAAATTGGCTGCAAAAAACCCCGTATTCCGGGCAACACAATAGACGCCCAAGACGGCATTATTCATAATAACGCTTCCATTCAGCATGAAGTGACTTTTGCTATATGCGACTTCCGCGGCTCTATACCCCTCACACCTTAAACGTAAACGCTCAACTCGACCTCGACGACAGCGCGGCACAACACCTGGTTAAAGTGTTACGTTTCAAACCCGGGGCCGAGTTAATACTGTTTAATGGCGACAGCCACCACTATTCAGCAACGCTGATTGACACAGGCAAACGCAGCGCACGGGTGCAAATTAACGACCGGCAAGCCAGCACAGCGGAGAGTCCATTACACACGCATCTGGGCCAGGCGATTTCACGCGGAGATCGCATGGATTATGCTGTGCAAAAAGCAACGGAGTTAGGCGTCAGCGAGATTACACCTTTGTTTACCGAACGTTGTGAGGTTCGTTTAAATCCGGAAAGACAGGCCAAACGTAAGGATCATTGGCAGCAGGTAGCGATCAGTGCGGCAGAACAATGCGGGCGAGCCACCATTCCGAAGGTTAACGACTGTGCCAATATACAAGACTGGCTTTTCCAGCGCGAAAAAGACGAATTGGCTTTGGTATTACATCATCGCGATACCCAAGCACTGACCGACTTACCTCCGCCACAGCGGGTACGCCTGCTCATTGGCCCCGAAGGTGGGCTGAGCAGCGAGGAAATACAGAACGCTCAAGACGCCGAATTTAAGGCGGCGACATTTGGACCACGTGTTTGGCGCACCGAAACCGCTCCGGTTGCAGCACTGAGTATCGTGCAGTGGCTATGGGGAGATCTTCAACATGCGGGTAACAGCAATAAGGACTGAACAATGAATGGCGCTTCGCAGCACATACAAGAAGGCTTTTTCTACCGTAACCGCTGGGCCTTTGGCATTATCATCGCAGTCGTTATTATCATTGCTCTGCTCGTTGCTACCAAACCCGAAACCCCCACCACCCCGAGTGAAGAAAAGGCCTGGCTGGTAAACAGCGTTAAAGTGTCACCCCAAAGTCATGCCCCACAGATTCAGGTGCTGGGCAAAGTGGAGTCACCCAACACCTCAACACTCAGCAGTTCCATGGCCGCAGATGTTGCCGTTGTCGCCGTGCGGGAAGGTGAGCTGGTTGAAAAAGATCAGTTGCTGGTACAGTTGGACGACCGTGATCTGGTGATCAAGCGACAGCAGCTTGAAGCAGACATCACCGACCTGCGCGCACAGAGCGAGACTGAAAAAAACCGCTACAAAAGCGACCAGCGTGCCCTGGCCGAAGAGCAGAAGCTGCTGAGCATTGCCGAACAGGCACTGGCCCGCCAAACCAAATTAAAAGCCTCTAATCTGGTGGCTCAGGAACGCCTGGAGCAGGCCGAATCGCAGCGCGCTCAGGCCGCTTTGGCAGTAAGTAATCGTCAACAGGCCCTATCGGATCATCCCAACCGCTTGCGACAGCTCGAGGCCCGGCTATTGCGTGCCGAAAATGCCCTACGGCAGGTGCGCCTGGACCTTGAGCGCACCCAGATACAAGCGCCTTTCGCGGCCTGGATTACCCACGTTCCTGTCAGCGTGGGGGAACGCGTACAAACCGGACAGGCGCTAGTGGAAATTTACGAACCCGATGCCCTGGAAATACGAGCGCAGATTCCAAACCGCTATGCACCACGTATTCGCGAAGCCCTGCAAGACAGTCAAACGATCACCGCAAAAGGCTTATGGCATGACGCCACCATCAAGCTCAAACTGGCACGACTCAGCGCACGGGTTAATGCGGCATCCGGAGGTATCGATGCGCTGTTTGAACCACTGACGAACGAAGCAACACTGAGTCTAGGCGCAACACTAACCGTACAGGTAGAATTGCCCGCATACAAAGACAGCATTAGCTTGCCCGTCTCAGCTTTGTATGGTGAGAATCGGGTATATCGTATTGCCGACGGGCGTTTGCAAACTGTATTCGTCAACGTACTGGGGCAGCAATTTGATGCCAGCGCTCAAAAGGACCGAGTCTTAGTACAAAGCAAAGACTTGCAGGCTGGTGACCTGGTCATTACTACGCAATTGCCCAACGCCATTGATGGCTTGAAAATACAGCGCAGGGAGGCTCCATGAGCGGCAATGCGGACCTCTCCTCCTATCACAAAAACGACCTGATCGGCCGCTTCGCCCAGCATCGCGTTGCAGCCAACCTGCTGATGCTTATGATGTTGCTGGCAGGCGTGGTCGCATTGGCCAAACTCAACACACAGTTTTTGCCCAAGTTCGAGCCCGACTTTATTACGGTGCGTGTTGTGTGGCCCGGCGCGGCCGCAGAGGACGTCGCCCGCTCCATCATTACGCCGCTGGAGCAGGAATTACGCAATCTCGATTACGTCAAAGAGATGAAATCAACCTCGTATCAAAGTTCCGGCATTATCGTTCTGGAATACGACGAGGGCACCGATATGGGACTGGCGCTGGATCAGGTAAAAGAACACGTGAGTCTGGTGCGCAACCTGCCCTCGGATGCCGAAGAACCCGAGATTAGCAAGGTCGCCATCAACGAAGACGTTGCTACGCTGATTCTTTCATCATCGGCAAGCCTCGAAGAGCTGCGTCCACTGGCCTATCGTTTTGAGCGTGAGCTACTCGACCGAGGCGTAGCCAAGGTGGAGTTTATCGGTTTGCCGGAACAGGAAATTGCCATTCAGGTGAGCACCGAACAGATTAGTCGACTGGGACAATCTCTACCTCAGCTCGGGCAACGCATTCTCGACGCAAGCCAAGACATACCAGCCGGCACCAGCGGTAAAAACGAACTGGCCAAAGAGCTGCGTAGCACGCAGCAGGGCCGTAGCGCTGAAGACTTTGAACAGCTTGCCGTGCTCAGCGCGCGCCAGAGCGAAGTACTACGTTTAGGTGATATTGCCGATGTAGAGCGTCGCAATAAAAGCGATCAGGTTGAGGTGTTTTATCGCGATCAACCTGCCGTGCTCTTACGCGTGTTACGGACACAAACCTCCGACACCCTCGAAGCTGCCGAGACCCTCAACACTTGGCTGAACGAAACACGATACAGCCTCCCCCCCAGCGTTGCCTTGCATGCCTACAACGAAGCCTATGTGCTTATCGAAGATCGCATAAATCTGCTGATCAAAAATGGTCTGGGCGGCCTGGTACTGGTGATCGCAATTCTGTTTATCTTTCTGAATGGCCGAGTCGCCTTTTGGGTTGCTGTAGGTATTCCTATCTCATTTATGGGCACCTTGGCGGTGCTGTATATGACCGGCGGCAGCATCAATATGGTCAGTATGTTTGCGCTGATTATGGCCTTGGGTATTATCGTTGACGATGCCATTGTGGTGGGCGAAGACGCCCTGACTCATTATCAGCAGGGAGAGAACCCCCTGCGTGCCGC
>JBFHVM010000208.1:0-5895 GCA_041589495.1 Oleiphilaceae bacterium
CCATTAATGCGGCTCAGTACTCAAAAGATCTCGTTGCCATTCAGGAAATGGGCTTGCTCTGGCTGGAAATCGAACCAGACAACGAAGCGGCACACCAGTTAATGGCCTTTCAGTATTCACTGCAAAAGCAGTATGCCGATGCCATGTACCACATAGACCGCATTATAGAAATTGGCGGCGATGCACGCGTGGAAAGCCTGGCTGTTGGCTCCCATCAGGTTAGCGAGGCAGACAAGCTGGAGCTTTTGCAGCTGTATACCGACTTACAGGCCAAACATCCGAACAACTTCGAGATCACGTATTCCATTGCCCTGGTTGAGCGCAACCTCAAACGATTGGAAGATGCGCTTGCCCGACTGAACACGGTGATCAAAAACGAGCCCGAAATGCAGTCGGCCGCTGTATTGAAAGCCGACATCCTCCATGATCTCGGCCGAAAAAACGAAGCGCTTCTGTTTGCCGAAGAAAAATTTGATCAATTTCCTGAAAACCATGCATTAGGCAGATTCTACGCCAGTCTGCTGATCGATAAAAAGCGTCTTGACGAAGCTGAAGACGTGTTTGAAGACCTGATGGAACGCTACCCACAAGCACCCGGGTTTAAGCTTTCTCTCGCCTTGGTGATGCTCGAAAATGGCAAAACAGACGGCGCTAAAAAACAGTTTGAAGAACTGATAGAACGCGGCGCCCACCTTAACGAATCGCACTTTTACCTGGCCCGCATTGCCGACCAGAAGGGTGACAGCGACACCGCCATGTACCACTACTCCCAGGTAAAAGAAGGTACCCACTACGAAGCTTCATTGGAGCGATACAGCTATCTGCTCACGCAAGACGATCGCACAGATGAAGCCATTGCCATGCTAGAGCAACTGCGCCAGGAAAAACCCAATCAGGCACACAAACTGTGGATTGTGCAATACAAGCTAATGAGCACCATTGGCGATGAAGAGCGCATGCAAGAAACCCTGAATCAGGCCATTGCTGATTTCCCCGATGACGAGCAGCTCCGTTATGCCCGCGCTATGAATTACGTCAATCAGGATAATTTGCAAGCCATGGAGGCCGACTTACGCCATATCATCGATAACAATCCCAAACATGCCGTAGCAATCAACGCTCTCGGTTATACGCTGGCAGATCGTACAGACCGCCTTCAGGAAGCACTGGGACTTATCACTCTGGCCCTTTCTTTGAAACCCGAAAACCCGGCCATTATCGACAGTATGGGCTGGGTGCTTTATCGCCTGGGCCGTAAAGAAGAAGCACTTCTCTTTTTAATGCAGGCCTATCAGCGCTATCAGGAAGCTGAAGTCGCCGCACATCTGGGTGAGGTGCTCTGGGAAGTAGGCAAGCACGGGGACGCCAAACTGGTCTGGCGAGACATGCTGCGCCGCAGCCCAAAACATACCGTACTACGCGATACCATCACACGTTATCACCCACCACTTATTGGTGAGGTCGAAACAGAACTGGCCGATGAGAACTTTGATTTGAACGCGCACCCCCTACACCTGCCAACAATTGAGGTAGAGCGAAGGGCGCCGGAGCAATAAAAAGAGTGCATAAACGCGATTTCAAACTGGCCTGGTGCCTCGCTGCACTCGTTTACCTGTTGATGACTGGCTGCAGCCTGTTCGACAAAAAGTCGCAGTTTGAACAGCCACCCCAAGCTTATGACTGGCCTGTCATACAGCTAAAGCTGAGCAAATTAGAAAGCTGGCAACTGATGGGCAAGATTGGCATCCGCACACCACAGGAGTCCATGAGCGCAGCTATTAATAGCTGGACGCAAGTGGGCGAGCTGTACGACCTGCAACTGTCTTCCACTTTTCTTGGCCTTGGTGCAGCTCACCTTCGTGGCAACCGCGTTTTTGTCACTCTGGAAGAGTCCGGGGAGCCCCCCGTATTCTCGGACCAGCCCGACTTACTGATCGAACAAAGCCTGGGGTTCCCTCTACCCATCAGCCACTTACAATATTGGGTAAAGGGCCTGCCAGCGCCTGGCGCGCATATCGTATTAAGACGTAACGACCGAGGCTTACCCACCAGACTGAAGCAATTTGGCTGGTCACTCAGCTTTGAGAAACACACAGAGATAAACGGATTGCCACTCCCAGGCAAAATCAAACTCCAAAGAGGCGAAGTACGGATTATTCTCGCCATTAAAGAATGGAACATGTTGTGAGTCATTCTCTTACACTACTCTCGCCTGCCAAACTCAATTTATTCCTGCATATTAACGGCCGCAGACCCGACGGTTATCATGAGCTGCAAACGCTCTTTCAGCTGCTCGACTTTGGCGACACACTCCACTTTGAGAAAAACCAAAGCGGTACCGTTCGTCTAAAAACACCTCTACCCGGCGTACCTGAAGGGGACAACCTGATTGTGCGCGCCGCAAAACTCCTACTACCCCACCGCAAGTCAGCGACTGACGGGACAGAAATTGCCATCGACAAGCAACTCCCCATGGGCGGAGGTATTGGCGGAGGCAGCTCCAATGCAGCCACTACTTTATTGGCATTAAACAAACTGTGGAATTGCCAACTGTCAGTGAAAAAACTGGCAGAGCTGGGCCGCAATCTGGGGGCCGATGTTCCGGTATTCGTTCACGGTCACAGCGCCTTCGCGGAAGGCGTGGGCGAAATTTTACAAGCGGTTGAATTACCTGAATATTGGTACCTGGTATTAACACCAGACTGTCATGTCAGTACAGCAGAAATTTTTTCAAATGAGCTGTTGACAAGAGACACCCCAAAGATCAAAATAGCGCCCGCTCTGGAGGGACAGGGGTTCAGCAAAACTCACAACGACTGTGAGGCACTGGTGAAAACGCTCTACCCACCAATAGGAGAAGCCATCAACTGGCTTAATCAGTTTGGCACAGGCCGACTGACAGGAACCGGAGCATGCTGCTTCTGTCGCTTTGAAAGCGAAGCCGAAGCACGACAGGTTTTGAATGAAGCTCGCTCTACGTTCAAAGGCTTTATAGCCAAGGGAGTCAATCTCTCTCCTGCTCATCAAAGGCTAAATGAAGCTGACTAGTTCGCAAGGAACTGTCCAACATACACACTTGTGCAAAGCGTGTGGATAGTGAGAACGAGGCTCATTTAAGCAACAAGTTACTGGGGTATCGCCAAGCGGTAAGGCAACGGGTTTTGATCCCGTCATGCGGAGGTTCGAATCCTCCTACCCCAGCCATATTTTTTGTTCCGCGCTAAGCTATAGATCCAGTAATACTCGAAGTAGAGTCAGTAACTCAAGAGGTTTCCCATTACCATGTCCAGAATGATGGTTTTCTCCGGCAACGCCAACCGCGAACTTGCAGAGAAGGTAGTCAACAGTCTGCGCCTGCCTCTCGGCGATGCAAAAGTTGGTCAATTCAGCGACGGGGAAGTCTCCGTAGAGATCAACGAAAACGTGCGCGGTAAAGACGTATTCATTATTCAGCCCACTTGTGCCCCCACTAATGACAACCTAATGGAACTGGTTGTCATGACCGACGCGCTGCGTCGTGCATCCGCTTCGCGAATTACTGCCGTGGTGCCCTATTTTGGCTACGCCCGCCAGGATCGTCGCGTACGCTCCATGCGCGTTCCCATTACCGCCAAGGTCGTGGCCGATATGATCACGAAAGTGGGCGTCGACCGAGTATTAACGGTAGACCTGCACGCCGACCAGATTCAGGGCTTCTTCGACATTCCGGTGGACAACATTTACGCCACCCCAGTTCTGGTTGACGATATCACGCGCAAGTTTAAAGAAGATTTTATCGTCGTGAGCCCGGACGTAGGCGGTGTAGTACGCGCCCGCGCCATGGCCAAACGCCTGAATGACGTGGATCTGGCCATCATCGACAAACGTCGCCCCAAGGCTAACGTTTCACAGGTAATGCACATTATTGGTGATGTAGAAGGCAAAACCTGCCTGTTGATTGACGACATTGTCGACACAGCAGGCACGCTATGCAAGGCCGCCGAAGCACTCAAAGCCAATGGGGCAGAAGCCGTTTACGCCTACATTACACACCCTGTATTGTCTGGCCCGGCCATCGAAAACATCAGCAATTCAACGCTGGATGAGCTCATTGTCACAGATACGATTCCGCTGAGTGACAAGGCCAAAAATTGTGGTAAAATCCGCCCCCTTACGATTTCAGGATTGATCGCCGAATCCATTCGCCGCGTCAGTAATGAGGAATCCATCAGCGCACTGTTCGATTAACAGCACGCTGTATGACGAATTTGAGAAGCCGGCCAAGCGCCCTCTTCTCAAAAACAAAAAGCCCACTTGTGGGTTTTTTATTTTTAAAATCATCGCATTATGGGCTTGGTCGCGGGCCTGCACTGCGATTATGAGGAATACAAAATGAGCAATGAATTTGTAGTAAATGCAGAACTTCGTGAAGATCAGGGGAAAGGTGCGAGCCGCCGCCTGCGTCGTCTCGAAAACAAAATCCCCGCCATCCTGTATGGTGGTAAATCCAAGAAGCCTGTTTCACTGAGTCTGAAAGACAACGAGATCAAAAAGTCTCTGGAAAACGAAGCGTTCTACTCTCACATTCTGACCATCAAATTTGACGGCAAAGAAGAGAGCGCAATCCTGAAAGATCTGCAACGTCACCCTTCTCGCGGCGATGTCATGCACGCAGACTTCTTGCGCGTAAGCAAGAACCAGCCTATCCACGTTCACGTACCACTGCACTTCACTAACGAAGAAGCTTGCGTAGGTGTGAAAATGGGCGGCGGCAAGATCTCCCACCAGATGGTAGAAGTAGAAGTTATCTGTCTGCCTGGCGACCTGCCTGAGTACATCGAAGTTGATATGACTGACGTTGAAGTAGAAACCATTCTTCACCTGTCAGACATCAAACTACCTAAAGGCGTTACTATCGCGGCCCTGCAACACGGCGAAGATCACGATCTGCCCGTTGCCTCTGTACACAAGCCTAAGGGTGGTGCTGCAGAAGACGAAGAAGGCGGCGAAGAAGAAGGTGCAAGCGAAGACTAAGTCTCGCCCTGCCTTCGCGCTACGAAACCCGGCACTGCCGGGTTTCTTGTTTTTTGGCTTTGGATAAACGAGTAGAAGATGAGCCACTCACCGATCAAACTGATTGTTGGCCTTGGCAACCCAGGCAGTGAATACGAAAACACCCGTCACAATGCCGGGGCTATTTTTCTGGAGCAACTGGCTCGCGATTTTCATACCGCGCTTAAGCCGGAAAAAAAGTTTTTCGGACTCTACGGCAAAGCGCATATATCAGGACATGATGTACACCTGCTCTTCCCCACGACTTACATGAACAAAAGTGGCCAGGCCGTGCAGGCGATCTGTCAGTTCTACAAGATTCAACCAGAAGAAATTCTCGTTGCCCATGATGAGCTGGATATTCCCCCGGGAACCATGAAGCTCAAGCAAGGCGGCGGCCATGGTGGCCAGAACGGCTTGCGCGACATCATTGCAAAACTGGGCGGCAACAAGAACTTTAACCGCTTGCGCCTAGGTATCGGCCACCCCGGTGATGCAAAAAAGGTTACCGGCCACGTCCTGGGCAAACCCAGTAAAAAAGAAGCACAGCAACTCGAAGATATTATTAGTGAAGCAATTCGCTATCTGCCCGAGATACTGCGCGGCGACTGGCAGAAAGCCATGAATCATTTACATAGTTATTCATCCGAGTGAAATCGTCATCTGCGGCAGCCGCATAGGGGATTTAAGGGCTGTGCGGTAGCCTCAGCTGGTCGCCTCTTCGGCTTATCTATATAATACGGCCTCTTTTTAAACACAGCTTTTTCAGGACAACACTATGGGCTTCAATTGCGGTATTGTGGGTCTGCCCAACGTCGGCAAATCTACCCTGTTCAACGCCTTAACCAAGGCCGGCATCGGTGC
>JBFHVM010000209.1:0-5866 GCA_041589495.1 Oleiphilaceae bacterium
CGGGGTCATCGGGGATGTGCATCTTGCGAAACGTTCCGGCGATACTGCCGTCATGGTCAAAAACAACCGCTGTGTTGTGGTACAGACCGGCAGCACGTTTTTCGAACAGCGAGCTGACGATCACCACGCCATGCTGTTTCGCCAGGGCGCTGAGAAAGTCGGTGCTCGGGCCGGGTATGGTCTCCGCCAGATCAAAATTACTGACATCTTCGGTCTGGCAGAAATAGGCCGTATTGTGCAGTTCCTGCAGTACGATCAGCTTGATACCATCGGCTGCGCACTGTGTGATTTCGCTGGCAATGTATTCCAGTGCGGCCTGCGGATTGTCGAATTGGCCATGTTGAATCAATGCGGTCTTTAATGAGGCACTCATGCCATGACTCCCTTGGGTAATTGCATGGTCAGGCAATGCAGGCTCCCATATTGACGAATGAGCGGGCGGCAATTAATAGGCACGATTTTACGTTCCGGAAAAATATTCTGCATGATGGTGATGGCTTCCTCATCCTGCGGGCTACCGTAAGTGGGTAGCAAGATACTGTGGTTGGTAATCAAAAAATTGGCATAGGTGGCAGGCAGTCGCTCCTCGTTCTCAACGATGGGGTCGCACATGGGTAAAGCAACCAGTTTGTAGGGCGTGCCGTTTTGGGTTTTGAGTGCTTTCAGTTCATCTTCCATCGCCTTAAGCGTTGCGAAGTGAGGATCTGCGCTGTTTGTGCATTGCACATAGCACAGCGTGTCGGGTCGACAGAAACGCACAAGCGTGTCGATGTGTGCATCGGTGTCATCGCCTTCAAGATGGCCGTGTTCTAACCATAAAACGCGCTCCACACCGAGCAGGGTGCATAGCTCTGATTCAATGTCGGCGCGATTTAGTTGGTGGTTGCGGGTGCTGGTGAGCAGGCAGTTTGCTGTGGTGAGCAGTGTGCCTTGGCCATCGGATTCGATGGAGCCGCCTTCGAGTATCATGTCGACAGGATGGTGCTGTGCCTTGGGAAAAGCGCCGCGATCGACTAGGTTTTGCGTGATGGCATTATCCCGGGCACTCGCAAATTTATCTCCCCAGGCATTGAATTCAAAGTCCAGCAGCACGGCATGGCCTCGGTCATATACTGTAATAGGACCATGGTCGCGGGCCCAGGTGTCGTCGGCGGGCACTTCGTAAAGTGTCAGGGCATTTCCATGCTGCTGTGCAATGGGGCCAAGGCGCTCACGGCAGGCCTGGAGCTGGCTTGCATCTTCGCAGCTGATGAGCAAGCCTTCATCGGCAAGTATTGCTTCAGAGATAGCAAAAAATACCTCTTCCACTTCATCGAGATAAGGTGCCCAATCCGTATCGCTGTGAGGCCAGGTGAGCATGATGGCGTCTTGTTCCGCCCATTCCGCGGGCAGGGTGGGTTGTTGTGTCATGAAGGATGTTTGCCTTGACTCTGTTTACGCATAATGTGGCGAGCGATCAGTTGCTGATGGGCTTCCGAAATATCGGTGAATTGCACGTGCAGCTGATAAGGGGGCTGTTCGCCCTGACACGAAAGAACTTTGCCGGCCAGCAGCAGGCCGCTGTAGCTGGGTAACAGAATGAGCTTTAGCGCGATATTCTGGTCTTTTGCCAGTTTTTGGTCGCACGCAAAGGCGAGGCCGCCCTCGCTCAGGCTAACGGGCTGCACACTTTCTTTTGTCGTGTCTGCATGACTTAGGGCAATCACCCGGGCCAAGGAGTCTAGTTTGCGATTCATTACACGCAAAAACTGACCCAGGTTTTTATCCTTGTCGGTGAGTGTGCGCAACAAATGCTTGGATTCCACATCCAGAAGCTGAAATTCCGAGATCAGGCCAAATTCCGGATTAAGATCAAAAAACTCACCGGGCGTTGATGTCTGATCAATCAATGCCCACTCAACCGAGGCGTGGTCGTTTACGCGAAAATACTGCCGTCGGTTAGACAGTTCGTCTATCGTTTCTATGGGTGTGCTCATGCGTTGTACCGCTATATGCCGCAGATAGCATTATTAAAGCAAAAACTTTGCTCACCTGCCGAATAGTTTTATTGTGCGTGCCGGATAAGTTTGTTTTAATCGCGCGATGTTAAATTTGTACCCAACCCGAATTGGTCTGCGTTATACCTCCGCCAAACGCAGCAATCACTTTATCTCCTTTATTTCTCTGACCTCAATGATTGGACTAATCATTGGTGTTGGCTTGCTGATTACGGTTTTATCGGTCATGAATGGCTTTGATCGCGAACTGCAGCAGCGCATTCTTGGTATGGTGCCGCACGCCGTCATTAAACCCTACGGTAATATGCGCGACTGGGCTGCACTCGATGAACAGCTAACCGCGCACCCTGAGGTCCTCGCTGCGGCCCCGTTTATCAAGGCGCAGGGTATGGTGACTCGAAATGGCTCGGTGAATGGGGTGCAACTCAACGGTATTCTGCCCGACGAGGAAGATCAGGTTTCCATTATTTCGCGGCATATGGTGCGAGGAGCGCTGCAGGATCTGCATTCTGGTGAGTTTGGCATTATTGTCGGAGAAATTTTAGCCAGGCAGTTGCGTCTGGATGTCGGCGACAAAGTGACCGTCGTCTTGCCTGAGGCAGCCCTGACGCCGGCGGGCGTGTTTCCGAGGCTCAAGCGATTTACAGTAAAAGGCGTGTTTCGGGTTGGTGCCGATCTGGATGCCTCGCTCACTCTCATTCATATGGATGACGCCGCCAAGATTCTTCGCATGAAGGGCTTTGTCCATGGCCTGCGCCTTAAAATGCACGATCTCTTTGATGCCCCCCGCGTATCTCAGCAATTAGCCGGTTCTCTGGATATGGCTTACTACAGCGTTGATTGGACGCGTACCCACGGTAATCTGTTCCAGGCCATTCGTATGGAAAAGACCATGATTGGTCTACTACTGATGGTGATCGTAGCCGTGGCCGCGTTCAATATTGTGGCCACTCTGGTCATGGTGGTGACCGATAAAAAAGCCGATATTGCGATCCTGCGCACCATGGGGGCTAGTCCTCGCGCCGTGATGGCCATCTTTATGGTGCAGGGTGCCTACATCGGTGTGGTGGGAACCTTTATTGGAACCATTGCCGGAATCGTCTTGGCGCTGAATGTGAGTGATATTATTGCCTTTATTGAAATGGTGATGAAAACCCAGTTTTTGAATCCCGACGTTTACTTTATCAGCGACTTGCCTTCTGAGTTGCGCTGGGATGATGTGATGATTGTTTCCGGGTCGGCTCTGGTCATGAGTATTCTCGCCACCATTTATCCTGCCTGGCGAGCCGCCAAGGTCAAACCTGCAGAGGCTCTGCGTTATGAGTGAGTGGGTGATTGATGCCAAGGGGCTGGCCAAGCAGTACGACGACGCCCAGCGCAGTTTGCGCATCTTTTCTGGTGTGGATTTTCAACTGGCGGCGGGTGAGTCCGTGGGTATTCTGGGGAGCTCAGGTGCCGGTAAAACAACACTGCTGAATATACTCGGTGGCCTTGATCAGGCCTCAGAAGGTCAGGTGGTGTTATGTGGAACCGACCTGCAGGCTTGTTCCGAAGCCGAGATCACACGCCTGCGTAACCGTCATCTGGGATTTGTTTATCAGTTTCATCACTTGCTGCCAGAGTTTTCGGCGCTCGAAAATGTTGCCATGCCTTTGTACATTGCAGGTATAAAACGGCGTGAGGCTGAGCAGCGCGCAGCTACCTTACTTGAGAAGGTAGGGTTGGCCGAGCGTGTGCAGCATAAACCGGGAGCGCTTTCGGGTGGAGAGCGTCAGCGGGTCGCCATTGCGCGAGCCTTGGTTAACGATCCGAAGTGTGTGCTGATGGATGAGCCGACGGGTAATCTGGATGAAGCGACAGCGCGCAATATTCAGCAGGTCATGTTGCAGTTGCAGCACGAGCTGAATACCAGTTTTGTGATTGTCACCCATGATCAGCACCTGGCAGAAAAAACCGATCGCATGATGCTGATGGAAGAAGGTTCTCTTCGCCAGTTGTAGGTCAGATTTTGAGTGTGATGTACCACGCTTTCCAGGGCCTGTGTCGCCGGCGCTTTGTCTGACCCGGCTACAGTTGTGGTGGTTTGGGTGGGTTTTTGCTCATGCGCAGTTGCTGGCGTAATTCCCACTTTCTAATGACGCTGCGTCGCCAAATCCGTCCCACCAGCCAATAGCCGCAGGCACTCAACACAGCGCCGCAGATGACTGATCCCAAATACAACGGTAGTCCAACGTCATACAATTTGCTCTTGAGCCAGGCAAGGCTCAATTCGTAATCAAAGGCCATTGGCGGCATGTCCAGCAACCAGGCGCCAACCAAGTATTCAAAATAAAAGATAGGGGGCATGGTCAGGGGATTGCTGAACCACACAATCACCACAGACAGGGGCAGGTTAGCATTGAGGCGAACCGCCATAAATGCGGCTGCGACCATTTGGAAAGGCATGGGGATGCAGCCCCAAAAAAGACCGATAGCAAAAGCCTTGGTCACACAGTGACGATTGAGGTGCCAGAGATTTGGCTCGTGTACCAGTTCTCCCAGAAACGCGAGGCTTTTGTGGCTCTTCATCGAATCGGGATGCGGTAGGTACTTTTTAATCAGGTCTTTAGGCATACTTTAGCGAACTTGCGAGAATCCTATCCGGTTCGCATCGCATTCATCACTCAGGGACGAGTTAACGATGCCATGGATGGCGGCCTTTAGTGCCGGAGTCATCATACTCTATTGTTGCGGTCGTGTGTTACCGTGGCATGATTATATTTTTGTAGCCTTGTGTGTACTGCTTTTGTCGTACTGGCATTGGCCCCGGTATATCCTGGTGTTCATGGTCGGGGTGGGTTGGGCCAATTGGCACGTGCACTCGCAATTGTCTACGTACTTACCAGCCAGCTTTTTTGCCTCCGAGGTGCTCCTGGAAGGGCGAGTGTGTAGTTTAACTGTGCCAGGCGAATTCAGTTATCGCCTCGATTTTTGTGCCTGGTCTTTCGAGAGCGAATCCGGTCATGTTCGCGATGGCCTGGAACGTCGTGTGCGTTTGTCTGTTCCGCTTGATCTCGCAGACAAACTCTCGCCAGGTGTCTTTCGTATCCACGCTCGATTACGGCCTCCTCTAGCTCGACTCAATCCTCAAACGCGATCTGCAGAACGATTTTGGTTTCGGCAAGGCATTGTATCGCTGGGGCATGTATCTGAACTTATTCTGATGGAGGGAGCGTCACATTCAACTTGGTCGCAGCACCTATTGTTGTGGCGATGGCAATTGCGTGAGTATTTTCAGCAACACACCAATGCGCTGGAGCACAGAGGGATATTGCAGGCGCTTTTTCTTGGGGATAGATCGGGCATTACTCCCGGCGAAAATCGTTTGCTGAGTGAGAGCGGTACGCAGCATCTCATGGCTATTTCGGGCTTGCATGTTGGCATCATTGTGGCTTTGTTGCACTTTCTTTTGCCGACCCGCAATTTGGGGTTGTTTTTTGTGGCGACTTTGAGTGCTGTCTATGTCGCATTGGTAGGCGCGCCTCCCTCTGCCCTGAGGGCCTGGTTGATGGCGATGGCCCTGTTGCTGGTTGCGCGGGGCTATTTACCCTTGCGTCCCGGCATGGCCTGGTGGGCGGCCATGGTGCTGGTGTTGCTGGTTGATCCCGCGGCTCCATTGGCGCTGGGGTTCTGGTATTCGTTTATGGCTGTGGCCTGTTTGCTGATGATGGTGCGTGGTCGCCAAGCGGGTGTCGGCTGGTCTCAATTATTGTTGCTGCAGACCGTGTTATATCTGTTTTTGCAGGGGTTTAATGTCACGGTTATGCAGGCAGTGCATCCGCTTTCCATGCTAGCCAATTTGGTCGCGATACCCTGGGTATCTGTTGTCA
>JBFHVM010000210.1:0-5821 GCA_041589495.1 Oleiphilaceae bacterium
GAACCCAACTACCGCTGTTTGCGCTGGTACAATAGCGAAGCCGGTTTGGAAACGCTGTTCACCGGAAGCTACGTTGCCGAGTCTACCCCTCGCTGGGAGACCGTAATGGGTGCAAGCGCTGCGGCTGTTTAGGCTGCACCAAAATTAGGCGTTGACATTGCCGGGCACAGCCGGGCATTATCGTGCCATGACTAAACATCTTCTCCCTCACACCATGATTAAACCGAACGCGGCCATTGCGATGGCAATGCGTGTGGTGATTCGTGCGTGGCTACGCCGTTGCGATGGCTTGGGAATAAAGATCTAGTTCTAATCAACTCTCAAGCCATCGATTCCTGCGGTGGCTTGGTCAATCCTTTCCCCGCTTAATCTTTGCTGAGTTGCTTTGTTGTGGCCTTTTGGGCCGCATGACAAGCGCCGCGTGCGCCGTATTAACAGGGAATAGTGCCATGTCCAGCACAATAAAAAGCAGTGCATTTAACAGTTCGGCAGCCTTTGCGACGATCATACTTGTATGGTCCACCACGCCTTTAGGTATTGCCTGGAGCAACGAAACTCTCAGCCCCGCCATGGCGGTGTTGCTGCGGATGAGTTTGGCGGCCTGTGTGGGTTGGGTGGTGCTGCGTCTGTGGCGTATTCCCCTATATTGGCATGCCAGCGCGCTGCGCACCTACGGCTACTCAACGCTTGGGATTTTTGGTGCCATGAGCTGTACCTACTTTGGTGCCTTGTATATTCCATCGGGCTGGATATCCATTCTGTTTTCCCTGGCTCCGGTTACCTCCAACTTTTTTGCCAGCCGCCTGTTGGGGCAGGGGGATTTTGACGCCTGGCGTTGGGCTGCGTTTATTCTGTCTTTTGCAGGGTTAGTCGTGATCTGTATGGATGACCTGGTGATGCACGAAGAAGGCTGGAAAGGCATTCTCTTGTTGCTGGCTGCTGTAACGCTTTACGGCCTAAGCGGCGTGTTGGTGCAGCGTGAGCAGTTTTCAGCTCATCCCCTGAGTATCACCGTGGGTAGTTTAATCACCAGTGTGCCTATGTTCGTATTGAGCTGGTGGATCGTGGATGGCTATCTACCAACATTGGATTGGTCCAGCCGTTCGCCCTGGTCTGTCATGTATTTGGCGCTGTTTGGCTCCTTGCTGGGCTTTGCCTGTTACTTTTACGTAGTGAAAAATCGTGGCGCAACGGCCGTGGCTATGGTGACCTTGGTAACGCCTGTGCTGGCGCTTTATTTGGGGAACGTTTTGAACGCTGAACCATTAACAGTGCATGTTGTGGCAGGCAGTGCGCTGGTATTGACCGGACTGGCGATGTATTACCGATTGGGTTGGAGCTACTGGCGCTCAAGACGCTCGCCAGCAGCAACCGCGGGCCTTAAAGCGAGCCTTAGCGGAGAGTAAAGCTTACTTCGATGTGTGCACTGAACTCGAGCTCCTTTTGCTGATAGGAGGGCGCGGAGTCTGCCGCCAGTTCAGCGCGCATTGCGGCCATGGGTGGCGGGGTATGTTCTCCCTGAGCCTGGTAGCGAACCTGATGTACTGGTCCCAGATTAACGTCATACTGCTCAGCAATATGCTGCGCCAGTTGTTTGGAATGTTGGATGGCGCGGTCGAGCGCTTCCTGTCTGATCAGACCTGGGTCGCTCAAGCCGAGTTGAATGTGTTGCAGGCGGGTCACCTCCTGTTTTGAAATTTCCTCGATCAGCTCTTCCAACTGATCGAGGTTGCTCAACACAAAGCGCACATTACGGGTAACCTGATAGCCGCGAAAATTTTGTTGACCCTGATGGTAGTGGTATTGGGGATGTATATTGGTTTGGCTACTGTCGAGGCTACCGCTGGCAAGTTCATAATCTTCGAGTATTTTGAGAATTTGCCTCACCTGATTATCGACGGTTCGGCGAGCCTGATCGACTTTGGGGGCTTCCTGACTGAAGCTTAAATGCATCTCAGCCTGATCGGGCATGGCTTTGGCTTTGCCTTGTGCATTCACGCTGATTAGAGAGGGTGGCGTAGCATCGTTTGCCACGCTGGTGGTTGCTGCGACCGTTAGCATAAGGCCGCTTAACAGGAGTTTCGCGAAGATACTTCGGGGCGTGTACAGTATGTGCATTGCTGTCTCCATAGCTTATCTTTGCAGTGAGTGTGCGCGAAGCTGACAGATGGAACAAGAGCAAGCGCTAAGGCTTGCCAAGATTTAATCGAAGGAAAAGGAAGGAATGAAGACGCTGGGAATTCTCGACTGCGATGAGCTAGCACCGGAACTGGTTCCGGATTATGAGCACTATGCTCGAATGTTCACATACTTATTGCAACCTCACCTTCAGGAAGTAGAGTGCAGACGTTATGCCATTCTCAACGATGAATGGCCCGATTCTGCAAACGAATGCAACGCCTACTTGATTACGGGAAGTAAAACTGGTGTGTATGATGAGGAGCCCTGGTTGCCCTGCTTGAGGGAGTTTATTCAACAGGTGTTCGATAAAAGTATTCCTGTGGTAGGTATCTGTTTTGGACACCAAATGCTCGCTCACAGCCTTGGCGGTTATGCCGGTAAGTCTGAAAAGGGCTGGGGGATTGGTGCTTATACCATTCGAGCGAGCCAATACGCGCAGGATGCATTTAAAGGACCGAGCGACTTGACGCTACTGTATAGTCATCAGGATCAGGTTCAGGAACTTCCACCTGGAGCCAGGTTATTGTATGCCAACGATTTTTGTCCTAACGCAGCGTATGTGATTCCCGGTAAGGTATTGGCTTTTCAGGGGCATCCGGAATTTACTCAGGATTACAGTCTGCGCTTGATGACCCTGCGTCAGGATCGCTACGCACCCGGGCAGTACGAACAGGCATTAACGACATTAGAGCTGCCTTTACAGGCAGACTGGGTGGCACAAACCATGGCGGAGTTTTTAAAAGCAGCCAACGACAAGAGGGAGCAAAAGGCATGAAGTTGTCGCAGTTTGGGAAAAAGTTCGCAGGTCGCTCGGGTATTACCGAACTTATGGAAGATTTAGGCAATGCGCTGTCGGGGGATTCCGATATGATCATGATGGGCGGCGGTAATCCCGCACACATTCCCGAGGTGCAGGCGCGTTTCAAAGAACGTTTACAGGCCATCATCGACTCGGAGCAGGATTTTCAGCGCCTGATTGGTATTTATGATCCACCTCAGGGCGAGGCGGGATTAATTTCTGCGCTGCGTGATTTGCTCAATGCCGAATATGGCTGGCAGCTCACCAACGAACACATTGCATTGACCAATGGCAGTCAGGCGGCGTTTTTCATGCTGTTTAATCTCTTTGCCGGCGAATGCGACGATGGCATTGAGCGCCAGATTCAATTGCCCCTGGCACCCGAATACATTGGCTATACCGATGCCGGTTTGAGCAAGGATTTTTTCAAGGCGACGCGACCGGCCATCGAGATGATTGATGCGCACACCTTTAAATATCATGTAGACTTTGATCGGCTCGACATCAACGAGCGCGCTGGAGCGCTGTGCGTCAGCCGGCCCACCAATCCAACAGGAAATGTGCTGACAGACGAAGAGATGGCGCGTCTCGATGCTCTGGCCCGACAGCACGACATCCCCCTGTTTGTGGATGGCGCCTATGGTACACCGTTCCCTAAATTGATCTTCACCGAAGCACAGCCCTTCTGGAATGACAATACAATATTGTGTTTAAGTCTGTCCAAGTTTGGTCTGCCGGCTGCGCGCACGGGCATTGTGGTGGCGCGACCCGAGATTATACGTGCCTTGTCTGGCGTGAATGCGATTCTAAACCTGGCAACTGGCAGTTTTGGCAGCATGCTGGCCAGTGATCTGGTGAAGAGCGGCGACATCATCAAACTGAGTAACGAGGTGGTTCGACCCTATTACCTTAACAGAGCCAAATTGGCCGAAGCGTACTTTCGAACACTGCTGGATGGACTGCCTTACGCACTGCATAAGGTTGAAGGGGCCATGTTCTTCTGGCTGTGGTTGCGGGATTGTCCCATTGACAGTCAGGCGCTCTACGAAAAACTGAAACAGCGCAGTGTGCTGGTGGTTCCCGGTCATCACTTTTTTCCGGGCCTCAATAGCGAGGAAGACCTGCAATGGCGGCATCGTCATGAATGCCTGCGCATTACCTACTCGCAGGACGAAGACATAGTGCGCAAAGGGCTGGAGATTATTGCTGACGAGGTGAGAATGGCTTATTCAGGCTAGCATACCAGCAAAGGCAAAGAAGCGCCTTGTATCCTGTTTTTGTGACGGGCTGTTCTATGCGAATAGGGCAGATTAAGCGCTGCCCGCTCAAAAAGAATTATTCTTGCCTGATATATACACTATAGTAATAGCCTAAGTAAGGGCTGGTGGCCCTATTGGATGTAACTTCAATTTGCGACAAAAAGTAAGTTATGGCTTCGCGTGAAATTCTGACTGGCATTACCTACTATCAATACCATGTGGTTGCCGCCATCACCTTTGGCGGCTACAGTGCGTATCACTACCTGAACGGAAACCTCTACATTTGTGCTTCAACCGGCCTGGCTTCGATTTCGATCATGGGGCTGGTGGTAAGCCGTATTCTCAATCGCGATAGCGAATTCTTACGCAGCGCCATTCTTGTTTCCATTATTCTTGCGGTTTTTTCTGCCTGTTACTTTCTTGGTCTCCGTGGCGTGGTATGGCTGTTTCCTCTGGTTGCGGGTATTTTCTTTAACTATGAAAAGAAGGTGGCCCTGCTTGTTTCGCTGTTTTCGGTGCTTACGGGTCTGATAATGGCTACCAATATTATTGAGCCAGTCATGGCCTTGCGGATGATGTTTCCGCTGGCGTTCACGATCGGTTTCGCCTATTTGTACCGGATGACCATCGAGCGGGAGCAGGTCGCGCTGGAGAAAGAGGCCAGTGAAGACTACTTAACCGGGATTTTTAATCGACGAAGTTTTCAACGCTGGTTGCAACGTGCGATTGGTGCCTCGCAGTATCGAGAAGAGTATCTCGCTATTTTTTATCTCGATATTGATGATTTTAAACAGATTAATGACACCTATGGGCATGACATTGGTGATTTGATCCTTCAGGAGTTCAGTTGCAGACTAGTGGATACCATTCGTCAAACGGACGCTGTGGCCAGCGTGGGTGGGCATCAACTTGCGCGTATTGCCGGTGACGAATTTGTCATTGCCGCAGCAGGTCTGAGCTTGGAGCAGCATGCCGATACCATAGCAACCCGCCTATTGGCAGCGATTGATAAACCTGTCTTTATTTCAGGTATTGAATTCAAATTAACGACAAGCATTGGTGTCGCACTGAATAAAAGCAGAAAGGTCAGTGCCGATGCATTGTTGCGCGAAGCCGATGCGGCAATGTACCGCTCGAAACAGAACGGTAAAAATCGAATCACCTATTTTGATCAGGATATAGCTCAGCAGATAAAAGAAAAACAACGTATTGCCCGCGGTATCGAGGAAGCTTTGCGAAAACAGGAGTTTTTTCTTAACCTCATGCCAATCTATAAACTCCTTGATGACGGCCAGCAGCGCCTAGCGGGTGCAGAGGTGCTGGTGCGCAGCAATTCAGAAGCGTTAAGTGGATTGGGGCCAGATAAATACATTCCCATTGCAGAGGAATATGGCTCAATAAAGGACATTGACTTATACGTGATCAACCGTGCTTTTGAGCGGCTCAGTGAAATACGCGATAAGCTGCCTACAAATTTTATTCTTGCGATTAACATCTCAGCTAAAGAACTGCAGAACGAGAGTTTTGCAGAGCAAGTTGCGCGTCTTGCCGGTGAGCATGACATACCCTGTTCGATGGTAGA
>JBFHVM010000211.1:0-5819 GCA_041589495.1 Oleiphilaceae bacterium
CCTATTACAAAGATATACTGGCGCGCTTTGGGCACCCTGATTATGCCAGCAATGGCTGGTACGAAAACCAGCAGCTGTTTGCTGAAGGCAAGTTGGCCATAGTGATCGATGCGACCTCATTTGCCGGCCGTCTGTTTAATCCGGATACCTCCACGGTGCACAATAAAATTGGCATCGCTGCCGTACCCACCGGCCGCTATCCGCCGGGTGCGCGTTGGTTGTGGTCGTGGTCCCTAGCCATACCGGTATCCACCAAACTACCCAGTGCCGCGCAAGACTTTGTGCTGTGGGCCACGTCCAAGGACTACATTCGCCGGGTTGCCGCAACACAGGGTTGGATTTCGGTGCCACCCGGGTCACGACTCTCCACCTATGGCGAAGAGTATCGGGCTAACGCGCCCTTTGCCGACTTTGTCATCAGGGAAATTCAACAGGTGGACCCCAATAAATTTACCGAACAGGACGTACCGTATACCGGGCCACAATTTGTCGCTATTCCGGAGTTTCCGGCCATCGGCAATCAGGTAGGCTTTAAAATGAATCAATATCTTAAAGGCGAGCTCAGCCTCGATGAGGCCCTGCAGCAGGCCCAGCGGCAGGTGGAAACAATTATGCGTCAGGCGGGCTATTAGTCGACCCAGCCACTACCAATAGCGCGTAAAGGTAAATCCAGACCCAGCTCGGGTACCTGCTGGGCGATCCATGCCGGGAAGGTATTGCTGTTAGGCCCTGGGAAAACAGAGTAAGAGTTGGACCAAGGGTATTGTTCGGCCGCGGCCAGCACCTTGGAGATCAAGGCATCCACGTCCCGACCGCGACGGTCCAAAATCAGCTCCGGCTCGGCACCAAACCAATAGCGATCAGGGATATCACTTTCGACACGCAATACGGGCAAGCCGCTTTTCTGGCGCCAGCCAATCACTTCCAGTACGGTATAGTGGTCGGCATTGGAGGGTTTCACCGAGATCCAGGTATGAATGGCAAAAATCCCCCGCCAACCCCAGGCATCGGCACCATACACCTGAATCACCGCCTCGGATGTTTGTTCGGGATCGGGAGCTATATTGGCTGAGACGCGGGTGGCATCCCGCCAACTACCGGTACTGCAAGCGCCTAGCATGCCAACCAACATAAGTACGATAAATGTTTGCGATCCCGCGGTGCGTAACATGCTCAGATTCTCTGTTGCTTGAAGTGTTAATGATACGCCCAAACACTCTCAGAGGATCAGTCTAAAACACTACACATCTTTTGACGGCGATGCACGTCCCCTTTCAGCCCCTCCCTCATCCGCTTTAACGCCTCCCGAAACAATCCGCACATCGCGCTGCGGGAAGGGAATTTCGATACCGTTTTTCTGCAGGGTTTCGAGAATAATCAGCAGGAGATCACCGCCCACACGATTCTTGCCATCGTCAATGCCCGTCATCCAGAACTCCACGAACATATTGATGCCGTTGTCGCCAAAGCTGTCGATCTCGCAGTCTGGACGTTCCTCGAAAGGCAGGTCCGGGCCACTCAATACCTGGGGATGCTCACTGACGGCTTCCTTGATCAACTCCACCATGCTGCGCACATCGGTTTTGTAAGACACCGAAAAATCCACGCGATAACGTTGCTTATCGTTCTTGTGGGTCCAGTTGGTGAAAGAGCTGGTAATAAATTTTTCATTGGGCACCACGATGTCTTTACCATCGAAGGTCTCGAGCGTTGTGGAGCGCATATTCAGCACGCGTACCGTGCCGGTAAGTCCGTCTTCCAGCTCAACAAAGTCGCCCACCGACAGCGAGCGATCAAAGATAATAATTACGCCCGAAATAAAGTTGGAGGCAATGGCCTGCAAACCAAAACCCAAACCCACCCCGAGTGCGCCACCGAATACCGCCAGCGCGGTCAGGTTAATGCCCATCAGCTGCAGCAGAAGCAGCACTATAATCAGAAACAGGCTGATCTCGAAAAGCTTGGCGAAGATTTCCCGCGTGCGAAAATCCAGGGATTCCTGTTTGCGAATAATGGTCTGGCCCGTGGAATTGGAAATGCGCCCTAACCAAAACAGCAGCGAGCCAAAAATAATGGTGCGCAGTATGCCGTAGGCCGATACCTTGATATGACCCAGCTCCACCGACATGGCATCAAGCACCATGACAATATCATCGAGCACACCCACTACATGCAAAAACAGAATGGGCATGCCCACCCAGCGAAATGCAGCCGCGACGAAACGACTGGTGATAACCAGGTTGATGAAGGAGTTGAACAGCAACAGCATGGCGATACCCAAGGCCACCTGCATCACCCAACCGTCCTCTACAATCAGCTCACGAAAACTTAAGGACATCCGCAGCAACAGGATGGCAAGCAAGGGAAACAGCAATTTTCCACACCGATACAGCAAGCCCTTTATGGGCATGGAATCGGGGTTTTCGGGCGCTTGATGCAGCACCGGCACAAAACGACGCAGCCGCGCTGAAACGAGATAAGCCAAGGCATAAACCAGCGCAATCAGACCAATCTGACTGTAGGTATCGGTATGCGTTAACGCCGCCAGCGCCTGCTGCATGGTTTGGTCCAGCTGCTGGATGAATCCTGCCTCATTCATTGTTGTTGTGTTTCCTGATTTAGTGCGCGCTCTACTAAGCTTAGCGTTTCCAGCCGATATGCCCAAAGATTGGTATCTTTTCATTAGCGGTTAACAAGACTGTGCCATACTGCATGAATCAATATGCGAACAATGCCAAGCACCATTATAGGGAGGTAGAATCATGAAACTCGCCATATTATCCTGTGGCCCCAAATCCTATAGCACCCAGCGCCTCAAGGAGGCCGCTCTCCAGCGTGGTCACAACGTAAAAGTGCTGAACACCCTGAAATTCGCCATTGATCTGCAACGGGGCGAACCAGACCTGCATTATAAGCAGAAGGTCCTGTCCAGCTACGATGCCGTACTACCGCGTATCGGTGCCTCCATCACCTATTACGGCACCGCCGTGGTACGGCAGTTTCAGGAGATGGACGTGTTCTGCGCCAACACCGCACATGGTATTAACAACTCCCGTGACAAATTGCGCAGCCTGCAGTTATTAAGTCGTCATCACATTGGTATTCCGCGTACGGCATTTGTACGCGATAAGAAAGATGTCTTACCCGCCATTGAGCGTGTGGGCGGAGCCCCCGTCATTATTAAACTCATTGAGGGCACCCAGGGCATTGGAGTGTTGCTTGCTGAGTCGGTCACCACCGCCGAATCCATCATCGAGCTGCTACAAAGCCAAAAACAAAACGTACTCATTCAAAAGTTCGTTGCCGAGAGTAAGGGCAAGGATATTCGTGCCATTGTGGTAGGTGATCGCGTCGTCGCAGCCATGCGGCGCGTAGCGCAGGGCCAGGAATTTCGCAGTAATGTGCACCGCGGCGGCGTGGCCGAGCAAGTAGAACTGTCGGACGAATTCAAGGAAACAGCCGTACGCGCGGCCCAGATCATGGGGCTGCAAGTGGCTGGCGTAGACATGCTCGAAAGTAAAACCGGCCCACAGATTATGGAGGTGAATTCCTCACCCGGCCTCGAAGGCATCGAAACCTGCACAGGCCTGGATGTAGCCGGTGCGATCATCGACTATATTGCTGCGCAGGTAGACTTCCCCGAGATCGATGTGCGTCAGCGCCTCACTGTGAGCAAGGGTTATGGCATTGGCGAAATTTATATACCCGAAGGCTCCAAGTTTGTCGGCCTGACCATTCAGGAAACCAAATTACAAGAGCAGGATATTAACGTGCTTACCCTGTATCGCGGCGCCAAGGTGATTCCCAACCCCAAACAAAGTCGGGAACTGGAGCCCGAGGATAAACTGCTCTGCTTTGGCAAGATGGAATCCATGAAGAAAATGATTCCCGTCAAAACACGACGTCGCCGTAGTCCAAAGCTGATTGACTTGCCTGACCATTTGCCCGAAGCGGAAGAACCGGAAGAAACCTAGTTTCTTCCGCTCACCACCTCAGAGCTAGGGCGCCCGACTCACCGGACCGAAAAAACTGCTGTCGACGGCGACTGCCGCGCCTGCTGCCCCCTCTGGGCTGACGCTAAACAGCAATTGGCTTTTGCTGGCGTTAATATCCTCCGCACGGGCTTCTACACTCACCGGAAAGTCCACCACCTCACCGGCATCGAGTGTCACCTGCGAGGGAAACAGTTGCAGCGGGAAGGCGCCCTCGGCCTGCACCGCAAACAACACTTCGCGATCCGACTTGTTAATGATTTGCAGGGTATAAAAGTTGCGAATGCCATCGAGCCCCGTATGGTGAAACAAGGCACCTCGTTCACGCGTTGCCGACAGCTCAAACACGGGACGTGTCACTAACAAAAATACGAATGCCATGACTGCCAGCACCAATACCAAACCGTAGGCCAAAACGCGCAAGTCCCACTTACGCTTTTGGCTACCCTCAGCCAACTCCCGCTCCGAAGCATAACGAATTAATCCGCCGGGACGTTCCAACTTGCGCATCACGCCATCACAGGCGTCGATACATAAGGCACAGCCAATGCACTCATACTGCAGACCATCACGAATGTCGATGCCAACCGGGCACACTTGCACGCACAGGTGGCAATCCACACAGTCGCCCTTGCTGTGAGATAAGCGATGGGTATGTCGGGCGCGCGGCTCGCCACGCGTGGCATCGTAAGCCACCACATGGGTATTTTCGTTCACCATGACCGATTGAAACCGGGCGTAGGGACACATGTAAATACATACCTGCTCACGCAACCAGCCAGCATTGATGTAGGTAGCCAAAGTAAAAAATGCCAGCCAGAACAACAGCCAACCACTACTGAGCGAAAGCGTCAGTAACTCGGCGCTCAAGGCGCGAATAGGGTAGAAATAACCCACAAAGGTTAGCGCCGTTGCAAACGCCACCACCAGCCAGCTAAGGTGCTTACCGGCTTTGCGCAACACGATTGGCAGGCTCATCGGTGCCTGATCTTGCTTGATGCGACGGTGACGACTGCCTTCGAACCATTCTTCCAGCCAGATAAACCAGAGCGTCCAGGCCGTTTGCGGGCAGCTATAGCCGCACCAAACGCGTCCGAACAAGGCAGTAATAAAAAACAGACCAAAGGCCGCTATCAACAAGACCGTGGTGAGCAGAGTAAAATCCTGGGGCCAAAAAGTGGTACCGAACAAATGAAAACGATAATTCCCTAAATCTAACAGAATCAGCGGCTGGCCGCTCACTTCAATCCAGACAAAGGAGAAATACATGAGTATCAGCAGGCTCAGAGAATAACGACGAATCGCCTGAAAAAAGCCGGTCATTTTTCGCACGTAAATTTTCTTTCGTGGTGTGTAATAATCGATGGTGGTACTGGTATCGGTAATGTCTGCCAGAGGAATGTTCGTTGCCATAATGCCTTGCTTCCTGTTCGGTGGGTCCCACGAGACGCTCACCATCAAACGACCATGGCGCACTCGCTGACATCCATATCGCAAAGGCTATGCCATCAGAAGAACAACATTAACTCACTGTTTTTATTCTATTTTTTTAAAAAAAAGATATTTAGGAGAAACGGGTAGCGATATTTCGCGCCGATATATAGCACCATAGGCGAAATATCACGCCGAACTAAAATAGAAGACTAAGCCAGCAGGCCCAACTTTTTCATACGTGAGCGCAGGGTACTTGGCGGCACATCCAAAATAGCAGCAGCGCCATTCTTGCCCGCGATCACCCCACCAGTTTTTTCCAGCACTTTACGGATGTGCGCGCGCTCTGCATCCTGCAGGCTCAACATGGGTACCGCAACATTATCGTTATTTTCA
>JBFHVM010000212.1:0-5774 GCA_041589495.1 Oleiphilaceae bacterium
GGGGTCTGCTGCCGGGGCGGCATCTGAGATGGCTGGGGCGATGGCGGGTGCCGGCGCAGTCATTGCAGTGTTGGCAGGAACGTTACGAGAGTGGCGTGTCAGGCGAATGGCGTCATCCCCCTCTTTGATTTCCAGCTCTTCAATATCTGACTCTTCAATCAGTTCAATCAGTTTTTTGATCTTGCGAATATCCATGATTTTATTCCCAATCTGGCCCGGACGGTTCAGTGTTCCAGCATGTTGCTGGCTGCTTGCAAGGCTGCGTCATAACCAAAGCTGCCGAGACCGCATATCACGCCGCGGGCGATATCCGAAAAATAAGAATGCTGGCGGAAGGCTTCCCGCGCATGCACGTTAGAAATATGGAGCTCGATGAATGGAATATTCACACCCAGAATGGCGTCGCGAAGCGCGACACTGGTGTGTGTGAATGCACCAGGGTTAATGATGATAAAGGCTACGCCTTCATCGCGAGCCTGATGCACACGATCAATCAGGGCGTGTTCGGCATTGCTTTGAAAGCTTTGCAGGACATGCCCCATTGATTGTGCCAGGCCTTGCAGGCGTTCATTGATGTCTTCGAGGGTTTCTGCGCCATAGATTTCGGGTTCGCGGGTGCCCAGCAGATTAAGGTTGGGTCCATTGAGTACCAGAATTGCAGCCATGACGCGTTCCTGAAAGGTTCCTGATTGATTCCTGAATAGCAACGATGCTTCATTTTGGCGCATTGTAGAGTGCCGCTTGCAGCGCGGCAAGCACGGGTCATTTTAATTTGGCAATATTTGACCTGTTCTGGCCAGTTTGCCCACTTTTATAACCTGTTACAAGCATAATCGCGACCAAATTGTTATGGCCGCGGAGAGGCGATTATTGCCCGTTATAGCTGCGTACCGTATTTCTTCCGTTGCGCTTGGCTTCGTACAGGGCTTGGTCGGCATGTTCACACAGGGCCTGGGCATTTTCGTCGCCTGCCAGTGCAATTCCACAGCTGAAACTCACTTTGAAGGTGTCTTTACCGGCCGGCTGAGGCAGTTCGGCAAAGCGCTCACGAATATCACTGAGTATGGTGCGTGCGTCACTTTCGCCAGTGTTGGGTAATACGATGGCAAATTCTTCGCCGCCATAGCGCCCAATATGATCGGTTTTGCGTAGCCTTTGCTTGAGGAATAGTGACAGACTCTTTAATACGCGGTCTCCAATGGGGTGTCCGTAGTTGTCATTGATCTTTTTAAAGTAATCAATGTCGAGCATGGCAAAGGTCAGGGGGTAGCCATGCTGCTTGGCCTTGTTGAGCTCCAGCTCGAGCAGATGCAAAGTATGGGTATGATTGTACAATCCGGTCAGGCTGTCGCGAATCATCAGTGCAATAAGTGATCGCGCCCTTCGGCCACGGTTGTGAATCGTTGCCGTGAGGTGTTTGGGGTCGATGGGTTTGGTAAGAAAGTCATCGCCGCCCAGGCTCATGGCATGCAGCTGCTTGTTAAGGTCATCCTCGGCCGACAGATAAATGATGGGCACGGAGTGGAATCGGTCCTGCTGACGGATGACGCGCGCCAGCTCCATGCCTGTGCAGCCGGGCATATACATGTCCATGATGATGATCTCGGGCTGAAATTCCTCCAGCGCTATCATCAGTTGCATGGGGTCGGTAATGACATGGGGGCACATGCCCGCCTTAGCCAATACATTCTCAATGTATTTAGCCTGCGACTTTGAGTCGTCGACGATGAGAATGCGATAGGGGTCCTGTGGCGAAGCGTGTGTGTACTGTTCAATTTTTTCGATCAGCTGGCCGGGATCCAGCGCGCGAAAGAAAAACTCTTCGCCACCACAGCGAGATGCCATTAAGCGGGTCTCGATGTCGTCTGTGCGCTCACTGACGAAGATCACGGGAATTGGCGTCTCGTGATTAGCCTGAATAGTCTCAATGACTTCTATGCCGTAACGTTCACCCTGTTCAAAATCGACATCGGCAACAATGGTTTCGGGCTTATCGTGCAAAGAGGCGTGGATCAGCTCTTCGGCCGTGGTGAAATTAATGGAGCGGAAGCCAAAGAACTCGAGCTGATTGGTGATACGCTGCGCATACTCGGGGTCATTGAGTGCCAGATACACGGGGGTGCGCAAAAATGTGCGTGGGCCCGCGGGGTCGCGCCCTTCTTGCGCAGAGGCCAGGTCGCTTTTACGCAGCGTGCATTCATTGAGTTGTTGAATAACTCGAGTAAACTCCTGCCGCGCTTCGGCATCGGGCACGGTGCCGCCATTGAGCGGTTTAAGCAGGCGCAGTAACTTTCTTGACGCCTGCTCCTGACCGATCATGTCAAAGCGTGCAGCAAAGCGTTCGAGTTTTTCGGTGGCCTCGATGAGCTCCTGTACTCGTTCGTCGTCATGCCAGTTTTCACGCTGCCACTTTTGGAACAGCTCCAATACCAGGCGCGCCTGTGTGGTCACACGCTTGGCAAACAGTTGTTTTAATTTTTCTCGTTGATTCTCGGGGGACATTCAGCGGCCTGCAGGTGTTGTAGGATATGTCGCTTTGCGCAGGTCAAAGACACGCATTTCTTAAACATTCCTTTATCATTATTGCTTACATTTCTTATCTGTCTATAGTGATGGGTAGTGCCCGGAGCCAAAATCGTGATTTTCTGTGAAAGCGTGATGCAGATGCACATTCTGGTGTGAACCCAAAATAAGAACGCAGAGTGGCCATGGTCATCGAGTCAACAAAGGAAAAACGTAGTCTGGAGCAGGTGCTGGCCTTGTTCTTTGGATGCTTGTTGTTGGTTTTGCTGATTGGCAGTTTTGCCATCAATATTCATAACATGCGCTCTTATCTGGAGCAGCAGTTGCAAACTCATGCGCAGGATGCAGCCACCTCACTGGGCCTGTCCCTGTCTACGGTGGTTGATGCGCGTGACAAAGTGTTGGCCGAGCGTATGATTGCCGCCATCTTCGACAGTGGCGACTACCAGCGCATCGTCTATCTCGATCTCAAGGGTGATGCGATTCTCCGCTTTGAATCCGATGCGCCACCACAATCGGTACCGCACTGGTTTATTGCGGCCATTCCGCTTGAAGCACCCGCACAATCGGCACAGGTGATGTCGGGGTGGGAGCAGTTGGGCAGTCTCGAAGTGCAGAGTCACGTGGGTTATGCCTATGTTGAACTCTGGCAACTGGCACGCAACCAGTTAGGTCTTTACTTGCTCGCAGCATTGGTGGGTTTGGCTGTCATGCATGCCATGCTTAAATTTGTGTTACGTCCCTTGCAGCGTATGGAGCAGCAGGCGCATGCTATGGCGCTGCGTCAGTTTGATCAGCGAGCGCCCATTCCCTCCACGCGGGAATTGGCTCGGGTGGCCATCGCTATGAACGAGATGGCTGATACACTGGGGACCGTGTTTAGTGCACAGTTGGCGCAAATTGAGAGTTTGCGCGAGCAGTCGATTCTCGACAGTCTTACCGGGCTGCACAATCGCGAAGGCTTTGATCGCCGCTTGCGTGCGGAGCTGGAATCGCAGGATCGTGTCACGCAGGGCAGTCTGATTCTGCTGCAATTGCACGATTTTGGCAGTGTGAACAGGCAGTTGGGACGAGATGAAGCCGATAATTTACTCTGTGCAGTAGGGCGGGAAATCGCCCGAATCAGCAAGTCGCACGGTGGCGCCTTTGCCGCGCGGCGTGGTGGTGCCGATTTTAGTCTGTTTTTACCCGGGATCACCGGAGATGCTGCGGATGACTTGGTGAGTGCTCTGTTGGCGCGAGTCTGCGGCCTGCAGCAAATCAAGCAATGTTTGCGAGACGATCTTGTGTTTATCGGGCTTGCTGGCGTGATGGCCCAGGACGATGCCAGCAGCCTGTTGTCCAAAGCAGATACGGCTCTGACTCAAGCGGCTGGCAGGGACAGCTCGGGTTGGCAGCGTTTCGCGCAGTCCGAAGCCGCCGGTGTACTCGAAAATGTGCGTCAGGCCAGTGAGTGGCACACCGCCTTGCAGCAGGTGCTAGCCAGCAAGGCGGTCACCTTGCATGTACAGCCCGTGTTTCAGGTGGCAGACCAGACTTTACTCTACCATCAGGTGCTGGCGCGCATTGAGCTTGACGGTGAGTTGTTGGTAGCGGGCGTATTCCTGCCGATGGCAGAGCGCTTCCAGTTGATGGTGCAGTTTGATCAGCTAATTGTCGAGAAAGCATTGTTGCTATTGGATAGTGATTCGGCGGTGAACCGCTTGGGCGTTAGTCTTTCGGAGCAGGCGGTTGCTGACGAGGCATTTCATGATTGGATAGAAGCACGTCTGCGTGCCCGCAATGATTTAACGCAAAAGCTGGTATTTCAGGTGCCGGAGCACGTGGTGAACCTGCAGGAAGATTGCCTGGTGCGCTTGTGTGATTTGGCAAAACGACTGGGCTTTGATGTACTGGTGGAACGCTTTGGCGTGGCGGCCGTGCCGTTTTCCTATTTGCAGCGGGTTAACCTGCAGGCAATCAAGATTGATCACAGCTTTGTGCGGGATATTCATAAACAGCCCGATAACCAGTTTTTTGTGCGCACGGCGGCGCAGATTGCGCACAGTCAACGCATTCAGTTGATTGCCGTGGGCATTGAATCGCAGGAAGAGCTCGATGCACTTGCTGCACTGGGTATTGATGGGGCCATGGGCTATCACCTCGGGCGCCCGGAGAGTCCCTGATTTTAAAGTTTGACTTGGTATACAACACAGTAAATACAGCCAATCGGTAACAGGATTTCAGGTAACGATGGAAGAATTAAAAGCATTTTTCAGACACCGCAAAGAAGACTTGCAGGATTATCTTGGTGGCGGTGCGATCGCTAAGTTGTTGGGCGGGGTAGTGATTGTCTACTTATTGCTTGCCCTGCTCGTGGGCTGGTGGTGGAGCCAGGAACCAGAACTTTTTGATGTAGAGCAGCATGCCAAAGAGATGGCGCAGGCCAATGAGCGCCAGGTTGTCACTGGATATACCACAACCGCCACCTTGATCCAGTTGTCCGAAACCCTATTGGACAAGCGTGGCGGATATATCACCAACGATATTCTGCCGCCCGGTTTGTGGCTTGATAATATTACCCATTGGGAGTTTGGTGTGCTGGTTCAGGTGCGCGATCTGGCGCGCGTCTTTCGCAAGGATCTGAGTCGCTCGCAGAGCCAGTCAACGGAGGATAAAGACCTCACCATCGCTGAGCCGCAATTTCATTTCGATAATAATAGTTGGGCGATTCCGGCCAGTGAGTCGGAATACCGTCGTGGCATTAAGGCTATGCGCCGCTATTTGAATCGTCTCAGTGACCCGGCGGCTCCCGATGCCCAGTTTTATGCGCGCGCCGATAATTTGCGCGCCTGGTTGTCAGAAGTCGAGAATCGACTGGGCAGCTTGTCGCGTCGCCTGAGCGAGAGTGTAGGGCGCCCGCAGATGGATCTTGGCTTGGCAGGTGAGCGAAGTGCCGAGCAGTCAACGGCTGGCGAGGGCTTCAAGGAGAGTAAGACGCCTTGGCTTGAGATCGATGATGTTTTTTACGAAGCGCGTGGCACTACGTGGGCCTTGGCGCACATATTAAGAGCGGTCGAAGTGGACTTCTATAAGGTGTTGGTGGACAAAAATGCCTTGGTCAGTTTGCGACAGATTCGTATGGAGCTTGAAGCCACGCAAGCGAGTGTGTGGAGCCCCATGATTCTTAATGGCAGTGGTTTTGGCATGTTGGCCAATCACTCTCTTACTATGGCGTCTTATATTTCTCGAGCCAGTGCGGCCATTATTGA
>JBFHVM010000213.1:0-5771 GCA_041589495.1 Oleiphilaceae bacterium
AGAAAGACATTCCTATTCTGATACACGGCGAAACGGGTGCCGGAAAGGAAGTGCTGGTGAAGACCCTGCATTATCACAGTACACGTGCCGCTAACTCCCTCGTTGCACTCAATTGTGCCGCCATCCCGGCAGAATTGGTGGAGTCGGAGCTGTTTGGCTATGAAAAGGGCGCCTTTACCGGGGCAAACAGCAAGGGGGCGATAGGGCTTATTCGTAAGGCCCATCGTGGCACGCTGTTTCTTGATGAAATAGGCGAAATGCCCCAGCATGTTCAGTCTCGTCTGCTACGCGTCTTGCAGGAACGCCGGGTGACGCCCCTGGGCTCCACTGAATCCTATCCGGTTGATATTAAGTTGATCTCGGCGACTAATCGACAATTAAAAGAAGAGGTGAAAGCAGGGCGATTTCGGGAGGACTTGTACTATCGCGTATCGGGCCTAAACCTCGAATTACCCGCGCTCAGAGAGCGAGAAGATAAAGCAGCGCTCATCGCTTATGTGCATCGTCGCCTGATGGCGATGGAGGGTGAGCAATATGTTCCCCTGACCGCCCCGGTTCTTCATCTTTTTGAACAGCATCCTTGGCCTGGCAATGTGCGTCAGCTGATTAGCGTATTGAGTGTGGCGGTCGCCATGGCCGATGGTGACGAGATCAGCGAAGAGCATTTACCCGAAGACTTTTTTGAAGACCTGAATGATCTTGAATCGCAAAGAGATTGTTCTCAACTTGGCACTTCGAGGTTGGCCCATACAGACAAAGAGACCTTGCAAGAGCGAATAATGCGGCTATTTGAGCAGTACAATGGCAACGTGAGTCAAACAGCCAAGCAGGCCGGTGTAAGTCGCAATACCGTGTATAAATACACGCGTGCGTCACGATTCAGACATTAGCATCTATTGGATCGCACTATCGCTAGCAGGTGCGGCAATTGCTGCCGGTTTGGCATCGCGATAACGCATTTCAATGGCTTCGATGGTGCCAGAGCTTTTCATCTCTTTTAAGACTGCGTCGAGCTGTTCAACGAAATCGGCTTTAAACGGAAAGCGTTCATCCTTGCGTGTATAACCTACGAAGCCTTCATTTTCTCTAATCACCATGGCACGATAAATATTGTCGATACGATGATTAAGCTGATGGTTGGTTGAATGGGATTGGATGGCAGTCAGTATGGATAGTTCGCCATTTACATAGCAGTCAATTCTGCCGAGCAATAACAGTTTGACATTGCGTGTCGTGCTGTCTTCGTGCATTGAAATTCTGTTTTCGGCGAGCGCTTTGAAGAATTCGGGGCCAGGTGTTTCAAAGCCTTTGTCATTGCCGATTAGATAGCCAAAGTAGGAATCCGGCCATTTTAATCGCAGCGGGTTCACTCTTGGTGGTACGCGCTCTCTATTACAATATAAAGCAACGCGCTCGGTAATAATGGGCACACTGTAGGGGTGCATCCAGGGCCTTCTATCCGGCCAGTAGTAGGGTGGATATGCACCAAGTATTTCGCCTTGTTCTATTAACTTCATCAGGCGTTTCCAGGGGTACCCTTGCAAGCTGACTTCATAGTCATCAAGTCGAGCGAAAGCCAGGTTTAATATGTCTGTATAGATGCCAGCAGGATGGCCATGTTCATCAACGTAGGCATAAGGAGGGTAATCCCGGTCGAAGCCAATTAAGACGGGCTGTTTGGCTCTGCTGTGTGAGTCAGAAGAGGCCAAAAATATAAGAATGGAAAGGGCAATAACCTTATGACGTTTCAATTGCTTCACTTCCGTTTGACGACGTTGTTGAGCCGTTCAATTTCTCGACCTATCTGCCAAGCTTCTTTCGCATGGCACAGTACCGTAACTTTAGTATTTAGCTTAGCAGGGAGTTTGGTTTTTTTCCCGATTAATGGATTGTGAAGCTTGCGATAGTTCGCTGTGTCTTACGCGCCAATGTGGTCGCCAGCAGAATCCACCCGCTCTTCGTTTAAAGCAGGCAAAGCAATACTGAAACAGGCGCCTTGCCCGGGCGTGCTGTTTACCGCAATCTCACCGCCGCATTTTCTTATTACGGTGGCGACGAAATTAAGGCCTAAACCGGCGCCATGCGCGTTGTCGTTGCGGTTGCGAGCAAAGCGTGTGAAAAGTCGGGGTTCTTGCTCGGGAGCGATGCCCGGGCCTTGGTCCTGCACGCTGATGCAGGCGTGTGCGTCTGTTTTATACAGGCACAGCAGTACCTCGCTGTTTGGCGGGCTGAACTTTACGGCGTTGGATATCAGGTTATTCACGGCGCGTTCGAGCAGACTAAACTCTCCCAGTACCCAGGCGTCGTCATTGCAGCGCTGAGTGGTCACCAAAATGGATTTGGGGGCCGCAAGCGCTTTTGCATGTACCTGAGCGGTGTCGAGCACAGCGTGCAGATCACAGGGTTCAAGCGAGGTGGTTTGCAAGTTATCGGCCTTGCTTAACTGTAAAAAACTTTCTGCGTAGTCGAGGTTCTTTCTGACCAGTACTTCGGCGTGTTTTACGTCATCAGCCGGGAGGCCGTTTTTAGTCGCATTCAATCGATCGAAAATGGCCAGTACCGATACCATTGGCGAGCGTAAGTCATGGGATAAGAAACTCAGCGCTTCGGCACGTGCTTGTTCGGCACGTTTTAATTGGCTTACGTCGGTAAAGGTGAAAATGAGTGTGTCGCTATATTCCGAGCGTGTCTGAGTCAGATTAACGTGGCAGAGCAAATGTCTAACCGAGTCGGTTGAGTTTTGCAGGTTCCTTTTGGTGACATGCATGCTGCCTTCGCCAGCAAAGCCGGGTTTTTCTAAAAAAAGAGCTTGAAGTACCATCGGCCAGCGTTGCGCCGTGTGTAATTCCACTTGTTCAAGAAGTGCCAGCAGTTCCATATTTTGGTCGTCCATTTCGACAATACGAAACCATTCTCTAAAGCGCTCATTGCAATAGGAGATGGCACCGTTTAATGCGCATATGCACACAGCGTCCTGAAGACCAGACAGGCTTTGTTCAATCAAATGGCGATGTCGCCGATCCCGTTTCTGTGCGAGAGAAAGTCGGGTAATGGTGCGGGAAATCAGTTCGACACCAATCTGGCTACCCTGTGTAATATCGGGCTCACTTGCGTCGATAGACAGGCTCTCATGAACCTGTTCCAAAGCAGACATACCATTGCTTGCGATGTCAGGACGGAGCCTGGCAAGCGCCTGTTGCCCTGCTTCTGTGAGTGTGTTGGACGCTTGGTTGATAAGTCCCAAGCGGGTAAAAAAATCCATTGGTTGCTTTATCGCGCGAGGCCCTTGCATAGAGTCGGCAGAGGGGAGCTGTGCGATTTCATTTCGTAAGTAGCGCAACATGCTCTCCGCGCGCAGCCAGCTCCATAAAGGGAAAAACAGCGCAACGCCTATCACCGCTGCCGCATTCGGAAACCAGATCTTGGCTTTGAGTAGCAACAACGAAGTAAGAACGATCAAGCCTGCAATGCCCAGCACACTGAAGAGTAAAAATAAACGGGGCGACAGCCTGCCCAGCAACATCACCAGACAAAAAACAAGCAAGAAAGTGGCGACTGCACACAGCCAGGACGCTGAGGGTATGATCAGTTTTTGGTGTTGCAGAGCATGAAAAATCCAAGCGTTCAATTCCACGCCATGCATGGTGCCCACCGGGGTTGTGAGTAGGTCACCCAACCCCGTTGCGGTGGCACCAACGAACACAATTTTGTCTGCCAATAACGCCCCGGGAACGTTGTCCCGAACGACATCCACGTAGGAAAAATGCCGGATGCCCTGATCCGCAGCAGGCATGGGTACAAGATTATAAAAATCGCGTGTCAGACTTATTGCATCGGGTGATCCTTGGGGAATTTTCTGGCCCGGTAACGGCGTAGGCATGTGTGATTGTGTCTGAGCCAGGGTTGCCAGAGCGAGGTGTGGCCAGAAAGGGGTATTGATGCCCTCTTTGAGGAATACGCCACGGACGACGCCATCGTACTCATGGGCTACATGTACATGGCCTATCGCCGCTGCTGCCGATAAAAATGCTCGTGCTGGTGGTGTTTCGACAACAGTCGCCTGCGCGCCTGGGGTTTCAAAAAACAGGGGGAGTATTACCTTGCCACTGCTCTGTATTGCCGCGGCAAAGCTTTCGTCGGAGGCAGGGTGCGCTAAATTCCTCTCTGGGAACAGTATATCGAAAACAATGAGCTTGGCGCCTGCAGCATCCAGCCGATTAATCAGGCTGGCATGCTGGCTGCGTGGCCAAGGCCAAGCACCCAACTCATTGATGCTCAGATCGTCGACTTCGATCACCACAATATTGTCCGCAGGAGGTAGTCGACTCAATAACTGAGTCTGGTCGTAGAGCAGCCAGTTCAGGTTTTCGGGCGCTCGCTGGTGGGCGAGCCACGCGCATACCACACTGATGGCCAGCGCAAGTAAAAACAGTAAAAGCCCTTGCCGGCTTAGTAGTTCCCGGCGCTTAGATAAGTATGAGGCCAATGAGGTAAAGTCCTATGGGGATGAGCACGGTCCAATCTTCTTCCTCGGGTTTGCTTGGCTGCCAAAACAAGCTTCGGCTGGGTAACGATGCATTGCCTTTTTCGCCCATCGCAGTTACCCGAATATACACAGGTGTTTCGCCCTGCAGCGTGAAAGATGGCTGCAAACTATCGATGCTTTTCAGGCCACGAGTAAATTGTGCATCTTCCGCCAGTTCAATTTGATAATGAGTGCTACCAGTCACTGCTTGCCATGACACAGACAGGCTCGTGCCAGCCGATACGTCTGATGGCGCATGAATCAGTGGTGCCGCCAGGCGGCGTGCCAGGCACAACTTTGAATAGCCTGCCATGCCCTGTAAGCCAGCCTGATCATTGGCGCGCAAATCCAATCGATAACACCCGGCTTTGAGGCCGTTAACGCTCACCCCATTGTTAGTTGTTTTATAGTTCTGCAGTAACTTTTCGGTATTGCTCTGTGCTGGGTCAGCCAGAATCTGGAGCCGATATGACGCGGCGCCAGCCACTTCATGCCATGTAATTTGAATGGCTTCAGTTTGAATACCATCTGCATCCATCGTGCGCGAATAGCTCGTTTGTCTGCTCGAAAATACGGGAGCGGTTAACAGTTTGACCGGAGCTTGGGGGGCTTCGCCCTGTCTGGTCACGATTCCGTATTCCGCAGGAACAGGGAAGCTTGTTTGCTGTGCGCCCACGTCAACCAGACCTTCATACACCTCCACCAGCGCTTTCTGTTTTTGCTCTGTCTGCTGGGCCGGCACGAGATTTACACGGTATTCGGTGCCGCGTACCGAAGCCACCGCAGTCGGTGTAATGGTTTTAAACAGGCTGCGTGGTTCGCGCTTGATCACTCTGGTCTTAATGGTTCCGTGCTGCAGCCGTACGGTGCTATCCACCATGCCGGCATCTTCAAAATTGGAGAGGGTGTCGAGTGTGAGAGCAGAATGCGCTTCGAGTACGATCGTACTGCCGTCTGCAAAACCAATGGTGGCACTGCCATCGTGAGTAACAATACTGGCGCCTATCGGTAACTTGTCATCTTCGGCGGCTGGCTGGCTTTGCCCATCGGGCGTCTGACACTCTACCTTACCTTGCACAAACAGAATGGTGGCACTGGCCGCAGGCACTTTAAGCCAGGCCGCGGGAATACGTATGCGTGTACCGGGTGCAATACGACGATTGGCATTAATTTCGTTCAGCGGGCCGAGCTTTTGCCAGCATGCTGGTTCTTTGGTGTATTGCTTGCAGATATCCCATAGAGATCG
>JBFHVM010000214.1:0-5770 GCA_041589495.1 Oleiphilaceae bacterium
ATGAGTGGGATGTGGGTGTTCACTACATCGGTGAAGTGCATAAGCCCTGGTCGATGATTCGACGAGTGTTCGACCTGATTTCTGATGGCGAGCTTGAGTGGGCGCCAATGGATCCTTTGTACGACCAAGTGGTCATTGGTGGCAAGGAATACAACTATGTTGCTGGCCGGGAAGAATTCAAACAGGAAATGAAGTTCCATTTTCCCGACGAAGCCGATGCCATCGACACCTATGTCGAGATGCTAAGTAAAGTAAGTTCTCTGGTGCCGCGTTTTTTTGCGGGACAGGCACTGCCGAAAATGGCGGGCGGCCTTTACAACAAGGTGCGCGGCCGTATTTTGCCGGACTACTTCTTCAAATCGGTTTACGAGGTCTTGTCGGATTTAACCGATAACCAAGAGCTGATTGGTGTGTTAACTGCTCAATGGGGTGACTATGGCCTGCCGCCGAAGAAAGCTTCCTTTATGATGCATGCCATGGTGGCCAAGCATTACATTACGGGAGGGAACTATCCGGTGGGCGGTGCTGCACGTATTGCCGAAACCATTATTCCAGTTATACAACAGGGTGGTGGAGAGGTATTTACCTATGCCGGCGTGGAGGAAATCCTGATCAAGAATAATGTTGCCTACGGTGTGCGTCTTCAAAAAGGAGAAGAGCTGACCGCGGATGCGATCGTCAGTTGCGCAGGCTTGTTTCCGACGGTTGAGCGTTTGCTGCCCGCCGAAATCGCGGCGAAGCATGGATACGATAAACAGCTTAAAAAGGTGGAGCTATCCTCATCGCATCTGTGCGTATATGCCGGTTTCAAAGGGGATGCAGAGTCGCTGAATATTCCCAAGAAGAATTTCTGGATATACCCGGGGTATAATCACGATCAGAACGTCGCCGATTTTGATAGCAGTCTCGATGCAGAGATGCCGCTCATTTATATTTCCTTCCCTTCGGCGAAAGATCCTACCTGGAATGAGCGTTATCCGGGTAAGTCGACGGCCGAAATAGTCGCGCCCTGCAAGCCAGAGTGGTTCGAAAAGTGGCAAGGTTCGACCTGGAACAAACGCGGTGATGACTACGAAACGCTGAAAAAAGACCTGACTGAGCGATTGCTGCAAACCTTATACAAGCACATGCCGCAACTCGAAGACGCGCTGGATTTTGTCGAATTGTCTACGCCGCTTTCTACACAATGGTTTCAGTGGAATCAGGAAGGTGAAATCTATGGTATCAATCACACGGTGGAGCGTTTTCAGCAGGACTGGTTGCACCCCATCACTCCCGTTAAGAATCTCTACCTTACCGGTTCTGATGTTGTGACGGCCGGTGTGGGGGGCGCGTTGATGGGGGGCGTGATGACCACTTCTGCCATGTTGGGGCTGAAAGGCTACAAGGTCATGGAGTTGATCAAGAAGGGTGTTGGGAAAGCGGCAGGTTCTCCTGAAGGTGTTAGCCCAAAACCCGTGTAACCTGTTTATTCAAGGTTGATAAATGCCGCCGAGAATTCGGGGGCGTCGCGCCCCGGTCACGGCTGGTAAGCTCGAACTAAGGCCTTGTAGAGTCTGATGGGCGAACCAGGCAAAAGCTGCACCCTCCACGTGTTGGGGGTGTATGCCGAGTGCGGAGGTGGTGCCCGCCAAATTCGTACCGAGTAGTTGCCCCAGTCGGTCTATTAATGCGCGATTTTCAACCCCGCCGCCGCAGGTGTAAATGCTATCGAGTTGATGTTGATTGATTGCGCCAGCAATACTGCGAGCACTGAGTTCCAGTAAGCTGCGTTGAACGTCTTCTGCGGCCAGGTTGCGAAATTTGGACAGTTTGCTCTCTAGCCAGTTCAGGTTAAAGCGTTCGCGTCCGGTGCTTTTCGGGGCGCATCGAACAAAGTACTGATCTTCGAGCATGCTCTCTAGCAACTCCGGGATGACGTTTCCGCTCATTGCCCAGCGACCATCTTCATCGAAAGGGAGGTTTTGGTGGCGTTGGCACCACTGATCCATGAGAGTATTGGCAGGCCCTGTATCATAACCAATCACGCTTTCGGTTTTGCTCTTGGGTACGCAGGTAATATTGGCGATGCCGCCCAAATTTAGAATGCCGCGCGATTCGATCGTGCTGGCAAAAGCGGCTAAGTGAAAACTCGGTGCTAAGGGCGCGCCCTGACCGCCTGCTGCCACGTCGGCCATGCGAAAGTCGGCAACAGTGGTAATGCCGGTTAACTCGGCAATAAATGAAGGATTGCCGATTTGCCAGCTGAAAGGGTGTTCGCCTTCAGGTCGATGGCGAATGTTCTGGCCGTGCGAGCCTATTGCTGTAATGTCTTCCGGTTTGAGGTCTTGTTCTTTGAGTGCCTGTAATGCGGCTTCGGCAATCAATTTGCCCATTTCTACATCGGCCCGTGCGGCAGCGTCCAGCTCTCCCTTTATGGTTTCGCGCTCCGGATGGCAAAGTGCTTCTAGAAAATTTCGAAACTCGGTACGGTAGGGTTGTGAGTAGTGACTGGTGGTCGAAAGTGTATCGCCGTCCACGCAAAGCGTCACGACGTCAATAGCATCCATGCTAGTGCCCGATATGACGCCGAGATAGCGCTGCATATCAGTTGTTGGACGCTAGCTGATAGCTGTCGCGGAAAGTCTGCAGCTGTGCCAGATATACGCCGGTTTTGGCTTTAAAGTCCGCCAGTTGCTTCTTGGGGATGGGGCGCGCCTGTGGCAGTTTCACCTTTACCGGATTCTTGTGCACGCCGTTAACGCGGAACTCGTAGTGCAGGTGCGGACCCGAGGCGAGGCCAGTGCTGCCGATATAACCAATCACCTGACCCTGTTTTACGCGTGTGCCCTTGCGAATGCCTTTCGCGTACTTACTCATGTGAGCATAAAGCGTGGTGATTGCCTGGCCATGTTGGATGATGACCGTCTTGCCGTAGCCGCCTTTGCGGGCTGCGTGAATCACTTTGCCGTCGCCCGCAGCCTTAATGGGGGTGCCGCGAGATGCAGCGTAGTCGGTTCCTTTGTGGGCGCGAATCTTGTGCAGAATGGGGTGTTTGCGCTTTAGGTTGAAGTGCGAAGAAATGCGGGCAAAATCTACGGGTGTGCGAAGGAAAGCCTTGCGCATACTTTCGCCTTCTGGGGTGAAGTAGTGGGCAAAGCCATTGTCTTCTTCGTAAAGTACCGCATCAATCTGGCGGCCCTGATTGGTAAATGTGGCGGCCAGAATGCGCCCGTTCTTGTATTTTTCGCCATCCAGATACAGCTCTTCGTAAATCAGGTTGAAGCTGTCCCCCTCGCGAATATCGAGGACAAAGTCTATGTCCCAGCCAAAGATGTTGGCCAGTTCCATAATTTGGGCCTGAGCAAGTCCTGCTTTTTGGCCTGCCAGAAAAAGTGAGCTGTCGATGACGCCTTCGCTATAGGCGATGTGCACGTCAGGGGTGCGGGTGAATTTCTCACTGTCGAAGCTGCCGTCTTCCTGTTTGGCAAATATAAAGTGTTCCAAAGGGTTGCGCTGTAATTTGACCTTGCTAAGCAGGCCGGTTTCGTCTTCGAGAAAGCTGATTTCTTCGCCGGGGAAGATGCGCGTTAATTCATGGCTCTTCAGGTTTTTGCCCAGTACCTCGTACATGATGCGATCGTTGTATCCGGCTTTGCTGAAGAGGCTGGAAAGAGTGTGTCCGCTTTTGACAGTGAAGTCTTGCCAGTTTTCTACAGGTTCAGCGGCGGCTGATACTGATTCTTCAACAACGGGAGCAGCCTGTTGGTTTGCTGCTTCGGTGACGGGATCGTGTCTCACCATCTCGCTCAAAGATTGCGTTTCACCGTCCAGTTCTAGCGGAATGGTGGTCCGACTGGCGTTGACCTCGGCGCTGGGTGAAAAAACGAGAATGAGAGTAATAAAGATGCCGACTGCCAGGGCAGCTGCCATATGCGTTTTGGGAAATGCGTGAATCAACTTCCTGCCCTTGTAATCAATCACTAAGGTGAAATTTTGTGAAACTGGATTAAGTATAGAGAGTCCTAACCGGCCAGGCAAAGTCTGTTGGGGGTAAAGGTGGCTTACATCACAGGTAAAACTGCTATAATGCCGCACTTTTTACGGCGCGCTTACCATAAAAAACAGTGGTGAAAAATGCGCTTACCTGTTGTTGCAGAATGAAGGGAAAGCTTCCCTCGAATTGGCTGTGGAGTGAAAAGAGATGGAATCGGTAGAGCAGGCGTTAGCCTTAATCAAGCGCGGAGCAGAAGAACTTATCGTGGAAGACGAACTGGTTGAGAAGCTCAAGGCCGGTAAACGTCTGCGCGTGAAAGCGGGCTTTGATCCAACGGCGCCCGATCTGCATCTTGGTCATACCGTACTTATTAACAAGCTTAAGCAGTTTCAGGATCTGGGGCATGAGGTCTTATTTTTGATTGGCGATTTTACTGGCATGATTGGTGATCCTACCGGTAAAAGTGCAACGCGCCCCCCGCTGACTCAGGAGCAGGTAGAGCAAAATGCACAAACCTATAAAGAGCAGGTGTTCAAGATTCTTGATCCAGAGCGCACCACGGTAATGTTCAACTCCGAGTGGATGAGCAAGATGAATGCGGCCGATATGATTAAGCTTGCAGGTCAGTACACCGTGGCACGTATGCTGGAGCGAGATGATTTCAGCAAGCGTTTTAAGGGGGAGCAGTCCATCGCTATTCATGAGTTTCTCTATCCGTTGGTGCAGGGTTATGATTCTGTAGCGATGGAGGCTGATGTTGAGCTAGGAGGCACCGACCAAAAGTTTAACCTGTTGATGGGGCGTACTCTGCAAAAGAATGCCGGGCAATCTCCGCAAGTGATTCTCACTATGCCTTTGCTCGAAGGTCTGGATGGCGTGCAGAAAATGTCCAAGTCCCTCAACAACTATATAGGGGTTAATGATGCGCCAGGTGAAATGTACACCAAAATACTGTCCATGCCCGATACGCTCATGCGTCGTTATTTCGAATTGCTGAGCTTTAAGCCTATGGAAGAGGTGGAGGCTTTGCTTGCCGAAGTAGAAGTTGGGCACAACCCGCAAGAAGTGAAGGATGTCTTGGCGCGTGAGATTGTTGCACGCTTTCATGGTGATGAGGCAGCAGCTACTGCCCACAAGGCGGCGGGTAATCGTGTGGAGCTGGGGGTGATACCTGAGAATGTCGCTGAAGTTGACGTAGATATGGGTGGGCAGGATGAGCTGCCTATTTCAGCAGTGTTGCGACTGGCTGGGTTGGTAAAGAATGGTGCGGCCGCTAAAGATGTGTTGGGGCGTGGTGCGGTATTTGTAGACGGGGAGGTGGTTGATGCTTCTCTTAAGTTGCCAGCTGGGGTCAGTCGTGTGGTTCAGGCGGGTAAGAAAAAGATTGCGCGGGTGCATCTAAAATAAACTTGAAAAAAGAAAAATCGAAATTATTTTTAATTAACTGTTGACCCCAAAATTCGCATCTATATAATGCGCAGCTCCTTCGGCGGGACAGCCTGAAAACGGCAACGGCGGAGGAGGGGTTAAACAAGATTTTAGTGATTAAAATCAATGCTTTAATCCTTGAAGAGTTCAGTAATTGATCGCTTCAAAAAGTTGTCAAAAAGCTTTAAAAAGTCGTTGACAACAAACTGAGACGCTGTAGAATACGCGCCTCGCTTGAGGGAACAGGGTTCATCAAGCACCGATCTTTAAAAATTGACCAAGCAATTCGTGTGGGCGCTGACTGAGATGATTTTGCGCAAGAGAAGCTTGCTTCTCTACAAAATTATCAAGTTAGCAAACAACGTG
>JBFHVM010000215.1:0-5729 GCA_041589495.1 Oleiphilaceae bacterium
AGCCGGGCTGGCTTACATCATGCCGCCCATGCCACCCATGCCGCCCATGTCAGGCATTGGCGCAGAAGGCTTGTCTTCTTCGATCTCGGTGACCATACACTCAGTAGTGATCATGAGACCCGCAACAGAACCTGCAGATTGCAACGCGGTGCGCGTTAGTTTTGCGGGATCCAGGATACCCATTTCGAGCATGTCGCCGTACTCACCTGTTGCTGCGTTGTAACCGAAGCTACCCTCGCCCTGCTTGATCTTGTCAGTCACAACAGAACCTTCACCACCCGCGTTGCTGACGATTTGACGCAGTGGCGCTTCCATGGCGCGACGCAGCAGGTTGATACCGACGTTCTGGTCTTCGTTGTCGCCTTCGAGGTTTTCGATGGCTTGCAGAGCACGAATCAGGGATACACCACCACCGGCAACCACACCTTCTTCTACCGCAGCACGAGTAGAGTGCAGCGCGTCTTCAACACGTGCTTTCTTCTCTTTCATTTCTACCTCAGAACCGGCACCAACCTTGATGACCGCAACGCCACCAGCCAGTTTGGCTACGCGCTCTTGCAGCTTTTCACGATCGTAATCGGAGCTGCTTTCTTCGATTTGCTTGCGAATCTGACCCACGCGCGCTTCGATTTCAGCGGCTTGACCAGCACCGTCGATGACAGTGGTGTTCTCTTTGCTGATGTTGACGCGCTTGGCAGTACCCAGATCGTCAATGGTCGCATTCTCAAGAGACAGACCCACTTCTTCAGAAATCACAGTACCACCAGTCAGAATGGCGATATCCTGCAGCATTTCTTTACGACGATCACCAAAACCAGGCGCTTTAACTGCAGCCACCTTCACGATACCGCGCATGTTGTTCACTACCAGTGTCGCCAGCGCTTCGCCTTCTACATCTTCAGCGATGATCAGTAGGGGCTTGCTTGCCTTGGCAACGGATTCCAGTACAGGCAGCAGTTCACGGATGTTGGAGATTTTCTTGTCAACCAGCAGGATGAAAGGATTCTCGAGCTCAGCGCTCATGTTGTCCTGATTGTTGATGAAGTAAGGAGACAGGTAACCGCGGTCGAATTGCATACCTTCAACCACGTCCAGCTCGTCTTCGAAACCGCTGCCTTCTTCTACAGTGATAACGCCTTCTTTACCTACTTTTTCCATCGCTTCGGCGATGATGTTACCTACAGAGCTGTCGCTGTTGGCAGAGATAGTACCCACCTGGGCGATGGCTTTGCTGTCTTCACAAGGACGGGCAAAACCTTTAACTGCTTCAACCGCAACCTGTACACCTTTGTCGATGCCGCGCTTGAGGTCCATGGGGTTCATGCCAGCAGCAACGGCTTTCAGGCCTTCGTTCACAATGGCTTGTGCCAGAACGGTTGCAGTAGTGGTACCGTCACCGGCAGCATCATTGGTTTGAGAAGCAACTTCTTTCACCATTTGTGCGCCCATGTTTTCGAACTTGTCTTTCAGTTCGATTTCTTTGGCTACGGAAACACCGTCTTTAGTCACGGTAGGCGCACCAAAAGACTTGTCCAAAACCACGTTGCGGCCTTTGGGGCCCAGAGTAACTTTTACTGCGTCGGCCAGTACGTTCACACCAGCGAGCATTTTCTGACGGGCGGAATCGCCGAATTTCACGTCTTTAGCTGTCATAATTTCAATCCTGTAGTTCTAAAATTTGAAACGAAAAATTAAAGGGTCGTCTATTAGCCTTCAATCACACCGTAAATTTCGCTTTCGCTCATGATCAGCAGCTCTTCGCCGTCGATTTTGACCGCGTTACCGGAGTACTGGCCAAATACCACAACGTCGCCAACTTTGACGGACATGGCTTGCACATCACCATTATCAAGCGCCTTGCCATTGCCAACTGCCAGCACCTCACCCTGAGAGGGCTTTTCTTTTGCATTGCCAGGCAGAACGATGCCACCAGCACTGGTGGTTTCTTCTTCTTTGCGGCGCACAACAACACGATCGTGTAATGGACGGATTTTCATCTCAACGATTCTCCTAACAGGTTTTCAATCCGATGGAATATTCCCCCACAGTATGTGGAGCAATTTTTTTAACAAGAAAAACAAAGAGTTAATGTTTTGCTCTTCATCTTTCAATCTCAAGTGGCAATGTAAATGGGGTTGGCAAAACGCTTTTCAAGCGCTTTTTTTTAATTTTGATCATTTTTTTGCTGTAAATGGGGCTTGGGATCATCGTTGACTTCGTGAAATTCGCCTTCTACCACGTCACCACCACTATCTCTTGATGAGCGAGCAAAGGGATCTGACTCGCCCTGCGTAAACTGGGAATGTCTAAAGCTCTGCATGTGCACTTGCCCCTGAGCCAACATACGCTTGGCCCAATAGGCCGCGACAGCCTGCCTCACGCCGGGCGTCAGCAAAAGAAATCCAGCCGTATCGGTCACAAATCCGGGAGTTAACAGAAAAGCCCCTGCCACCGCCAGCATCATACCCTCAGCCACTTCTTTGAGAGGAATCTGCCCCTCCTGCATTTTGCGCTGTGCGGTGAATAGGGTGCGCAAGCCCTGGTGACGCAAGAGATTCACACCAATGAATGCTGTGGTCAGCACCAATGCCACCGTCCAGCCGACGCCAATGAGCCCCCCTACTTTGATTAGCAGAGTGAGCTCCACCACTGGCATCACTACAAACAGCAGAAACAAACCTTTCATACGCTACCTTGCATTAAGTAAATTAGGGCCTATCCGGCCAGCGCTTGAGAAAGGAAAACCACCGGGGTGGCAGCCGCAAAAGTGCAACTGCTAAGATGTGACGCGCTAATCTCAAGATCATACTCCCTATTAATAAAGGTAAAACATGAAACTTCAAGATGCTGTGATAGCAATTACCGGTGGCGCCCAGGGACTTGGTAAGGCCTGCGCACTCGCACTCGCTAATAAAGGTGCGCGTCTGGCACTAATCGATATGAATGAAGACGCTTTGCAAGCCACGCAAAAAGAAATGGAAGACGCTGGTGCCAAGGCGACCACCTATCGCTGCAATGTCGCTAACGAAGAAGACGTGTGCAACACCTTTACACAAATTCGCGAAGACTTTGGCCAGCTGGATGCCCTCATTAACAATGCTGGCATTTTACGCGATGGCATGCTGCTAAAAGTAAAAGACGGTAAAGTCAGTGACCGCATGTCGCTGGCCCAGTGGCAGGCTGTGATCGATGTGAACCTGACCGGCGTCTTTTTGTGTGGCCGCGAGGCCGCAGCAGCCATGATAGAGAGCCAACGTCAGGGCTGCATCATTAATATTTCCAGTATTGCCCGAGCAGGCAACATAGGCCAAACCAATTACAGCGCGGCCAAGGCCGGTGTGGTCGCCATGACGACCAGCTGGGCCAAAGAGCTGGCGCGCTACGGCATTCGCAGCATGGCGATTGCGCCCGGCTTCATCGCCACCGAAATGACAGCCTCGATGAAGCCAGAAGCACTGCAGCGCATGGAAAATATAATTCCCATTGGGCGCGTGGGTCAGCCCGAACATATTGCCTCGAGCGTAGAACACATATTGGAGAACGATTATCTTTCCGGCCGCGTCATCGAAGTTGACGGCGCATTGCGAATCTAAACAGCACAGTGAACAAGGACGAAAAACAACAGGCAATTATTGCAGCAGTTCAGGCTATACCTGCTGGCCAAATCGCCAGCTATGGCGAAGTCGCAAGCAGGGCCGGGCTGCCGGGACATGCGCGTTATGTTGCCTACTTACTTAAAACACAGGCCAAAGCCCTGCGCCTGCCCTGGCACCGGGTAGTCAACACTAAACACAGCATTGCCTTCAGCCCTTCTGATCCGCGCTTTGAAGAACAAAAACGGCTACTCAAGACAGAAGGACTGGCTGTATCTCCCCAGGGTATTTGCAAACCGCAACCCCCTGAAGGATGAGCCTGCAAATTTGTAAGCAAATGCAAATTTACCTGCCCAAGCATTGTTTTTTCGTCTAAATTAAAATCTAGGCATCGCCGTTTAATGCCCCGATACAAGAGAGGAAACACCGTGCAGGTTAGTCAGTACATTTTTACCCCCGAATCCGGCTGGCAGAATACGGGAGAAGAGTTAAATGACGCTGATTTACTCCTCGCTTTTGGTTCCGGTCTCGACTGCAATGGCGACATCCTCGTTAAGTGGTGGCGAACGCAATTTCCCCAGGCGCAGCTCGCAGGCTGTTCAACTGCCGGAGAGATCTGTGATACGCAGGTGATGACAAATCGCATCGTCGTCACCGCCCTGCGATTTGATAAGACAACGATTAAGTTAAGTTCTGTGCAATTTGATGAAGGCGAAGATAGCCTGAACATCGGCCACCAGCTGGCACAACAACTTCCGCACCAACAACTACAACTCTGTTTTGTATTAAGTGATGGCCTAAACGTAAATGGCACCCGTTTAGTAGACGGGCTGGCAGCGGGGTTACCCCCAGATACGCTCATCACCGGCGGACTTGCTGGCGATGGCAAGCGGTTTGGCAGCACCCAGGTGTGTATCAATCAGAATTTTGGTTCCATGCAGGCGGTGGCCATCGGTTTTTACGGTGACGCACTGAAAATTGGTGCCGGATCGCAAGGCGGCTGGTCTCCTTTTGGCCCTAAACGCCTGATTACCCACTCCGACACCAATGTGCTTTTTGAGCTGGATGGCCAAAGCGCCCTTGCACTTTACAAAGAATATTTGGGTGAATACGCAGAGGAACTCCCGTCCTCCGGCTTGCGATTCCCTCTGCGCATTACTACCGAAGACGGTCAAAGCTTTGTACGTACCCTGCTGGCCATTGACGAAGCAGCGGGTAGCATGACCTTTGCGGGCGATGTCCCCAAAGGCGCAACTGCGCAACTTATGCGCAGTAATATCGATAGCCTGGTTGACGGCGCGCAGGGTGCCGCACAGCATGCCCGTCAGAATCAGGAACAGCCCACACAGCTGGCCATCCTTATCTCCTGTGTGGGCCGTAAACTGGTGATGGATCAGCGTATCGAAGAAGAAATCGAGGCCGTAAAAGAGGAATTGGGCAAACAGGCTCAGTTATGCGGCTATTACTCCTACGGAGAAATTTGCCCCCTACCTGCTACAGGCAAAAACGTCTTGCATAATCAAACCATGACCATCACCACGCTCAGTGAGTTAGGCTAGCCAGCCAGATCGGAAAATAGCATGACTCGGCATCGCTTATTAGCGAGACAAATCAAAAAGCATTTACAGTCCCTGGCAGATAAACCAGAACTGCAAGATTTTTTGGCCGCAATCAATGAAGCCTACGAGCAAAGTGATCGCGATCGCCGTCTGCTTGAGCGCTCCATTGATCTGAGCTCAAACGAACTCAGTGCCCGCTATCAGCAATCTCAGGATCAGCTGCATGCTATTGAACAGGCCCAATCGGCCCTGCAGAATTCGTTTTCGCTACTGAATGCGAGCCTCAACTCAATACACGAAGCCTTGCTTGTTGTCACACTAGATGGCGAAATTGAGCTGCACAACTCCAATTTATTGTGCATTTTCAATTTAAACGTTCCCGAACTTCCGACACAGAAGATCGATGCCTTGCTCGATTTCATGCTACCCAATATCGAAAACCCCGAAAATCTGCGCGAGGCCATGAATGCGGCCAAGGCGAATCCCGAGCAGGAGCACCAGTGCGAATTCAAAACCTACCTGGGACGCGTTGTTGAAGCCTATTCGCGGCCACGCAGGCTGGACGACAAGCTGGCCG
>JBFHVM010000216.1:0-5702 GCA_041589495.1 Oleiphilaceae bacterium
CATTGTATTCACTGCTTTAATCAGTTCATCCGGGTTTTCTTTGTTGAGCACGATTAACATTGCGTGAGCACTTTTTACCAGGTCCGAGAAATCTGGGTAGAACCCTTTCCGGAATGACGAGGGGGTGTGGTGCCTTTCCGTAATGTTGGCGTTTGGGGCTGACTTCCGGGACGACAATGTAGCGTGACTCACCACCGGAACGACAGCCTACTAACTCCCTCTACTGCAAAACATCACTACCCGGAAAGTCCGACATAAAGCGACCGCTGGGGTCCATGTCTTCTTCGAAGGTGTCGGTATCATGCCTGGGTGCCATCAGATCGGGTGCTGCACCAGCGTCCATGGCGCCGGTGTGCATTTCTCTGCCTTCATCATGCACATCCCGTTGCGTGGTGTGCTCTTCAAACAGGAATTGATCCTGCTGCGTCTGCGCCTCCTCTCCAATCACTGTGTTCGCCAACAGGGCATCGGGCGGGCCGCCGCCATCAATGGCCTCGGTATCTTCATTAAACTGCGTACTAATGCTGGGTTGTGTGGCCTCGGCATTATCCATTTCGATAATAATTCTCATGGTATGTGCTCCTGGTTCGCTGGCCTAGTGTTGCCCCGTTACCGAGTAACGCGCCTCTATGGTGGCTGGTTCATCGGTCAGGTTGGTCACCACAATCCAGTAGGTGATTTTGCCGTGTGACGGGCGCTCCACCTGTACTTCGTATTTAATCTGCGGGCCGCCACGGTGGGTGGATGTGGGTACCACGCTCCATAACACCTGCCATTCGGGAGGCCAGCTGTGCGTAAACCAGCGCTGGGTACGACGCGGACCTACCGTGCCGCGAAACTGTACGCCACGCCACTGATTCTGGCGCAGGGCTGCAGGAATCAGCTGCCGCAGGTTAGGGCGATTACCAATGCGCTGCGAACGGGGGCGTCCGGGAGCATCCTGTTGCAGGGTACCGGTGCTGCGCAAGAGCTTGCGCGCGCGAATAGGGCTCATGGGTACCTGCCCTCGGCGTTTGAGTACACCTTGAGTGCAGGCTAGTGCCCCGACTACAATCGGCGAGGCGCTGGAGGTGCCACTAAACCGGTCGGTGTACCATTCGTTGCGATTGGAGCCTCCCTGCAAATCGCCATAGCCAGTGGTGGTGACTTCGCGCCCCCAGCCTTGGGCGTCTACTGCCGCACCGTAATTAGAGAAACCTAAGCGACTGCGATCGGGGCCATGATTGCGGCCATGGGTTCCGGGAGGGGGCGCTCCGGCTCCCACAATAATCGCACCTGAGTCCTTGGCTCCCCGGCGGAAGGGGTTGCTCCAGTCGGCGGGGAAGCCCGCAGGTGCGCGATCGTAAATGGCATCATCCAGGTTTTGGGCGCCATTGCCGGCGGCTTCGACGACTACAATGCCTTTGGCGACCGCATAACGAATGGCATCGTAATCATCGGGCCACCACTCAATGGCGATATACCCAAATTGCCCCGCGCCCAGGTGAGAATTGGGTCCGGCGCGGTGTACTTCGAGTAACATAATATCGCCGCGGCGCAAACGATTGGCGGCAAGCCTGATGGCCTGAGCAGTTGGCATGGAAAACGCGATGGCACTCACCCGGCTATCGGGGCAGATGCCGGTAATGCCGTAGTTGTTACGGTCGCCGCTCATCACCCCCAGTACCGCAGTGCCATGGTCATCGTTACTACTGGCATTACCACCCACCACGCCGCCTTGATTAGTGCGTAAATCTTCGTGATTGAAGCGCCAGCCCCATTCCAGATCGATAATACTGATCCCGCGCCCTCTACCACCAGATAACGACCAGGCATAACGCGCATCCACGCCGGCAGGGGCGGGGTCGAGATAGTTTTGCCGTGATACAAAATTGGGCGTGGCGGCGGGTGCTTCGTCAATTAATGCTGCCATTTCATTGACCATTTCTTCGCGTGTAGCAGCCAGTGCAGCTTCCTGTGGTGGTTCGGCAGCGGGTTTTACGTAGGCCGCCTCAACGCAGCCCAGGGCGCACATTTTTTTGGCCAGGGCATCGAGCTCTTCGTCGGGAGCTTCTACGTGGTAATACACCGACAAATCGGGCACTTCGGCTCCGTCAACGGCATTAGGCGCCAACGAATTGGCCTCCATTTGCAGGCGCTCTTCGGACTCGCCAAATAGGGGCGACATGGTGGCCTTGGCTTCGCGCAGTAGCTTGTTAATGGCCGAATCATCGGTGGTTGCCGTGGTGACGGTTTCGCGATGTGCCCGCATACCCGCATCAGGGCGGGTTTTTACAACCAGTTCGCGAGGTGAAAAGAGTTTATCGAAACGATCATCGGGATTTACACCCGAAGGGCCGTTCCCGGATGATTTGGCCCTGGTTACCTTGGGTTTAGTCGTCTTAGGCATTATCAATACCTCCTGTAACTAACTGAAAAGTAAGTCATCTCGTCCAATGAGAAAGGCGTACAAGATAAACTTGATCTCAAGGGTAATGCGGTGACAGCAGGAACATCAGTTCTCGTTGCTTACAAACTGATTGAAACAGAATTCTGGCAGGAATAGAGCTCAATAAAGCGAAGGTCGAACTACAACCTTTAAAGCCTACCAAGATGCGTTTTGATAGAGAACGCGGGGGTTAGACCGTTTTTAGATAAAGCGAGCGCTTTTTGAGTCCAACCAAAATATATTTTTCTTATCCGGTAACGAAAAAGATTTGCGGGACTTCTAATAAAGTGCCACTTTTTGCTCGCGTCGTATTTGTATAGTGAAATTTGCTAGTTAACTAGTCGCGCTTATCGTTGTTTAGGCACCCATAATCAATATTGGAACCAGGCACGATACGCTAAAATCACATCTCCAATCCGTCACCAATATGACACGGTAATGTGCAGTAATGGATATTGAATCCGCAGTGCTAGCGGCAACTGGCAGTACAGCTATCTCCAGCCACCAAACCTTGCAAAGCCTCTGGAGCGGCTACGGCGCAATCAAACGCTATGCTTTAAAAGACGGCCAGTACAGCGCAGTCATCGTAAAACACGTGCAAGTTCCAGCTGAGCCGGCTCATCCCAGGGGCTGGAATACCCAGCGCTCGCATGCACGTAAAGTCCGCTCCTTCGAGGTGGAATCACAGTGGTACCGCAGTTTTAGTGCCGAATGCGACCATCACTGCCGCGTGGCACGCTGTCATGCAACGCAAACTGACGGCGAGTTTTTGATGATACTCGAAGACCTGGACGCATCAGGCTTTCCCTTGCGGTTAAGCTCTGCAACACCAGATCAAATGGCGCCTTGCCTGCGTTGGCTAGCCAACTTTCATGCGCGCTTTCTGAGTCGAAGGCCTGCTGGCTTATGGCCCATTGGTACGTATTGGCATTTGGACACGCGTCCGGATGAGTTGGCAGCGCTGGAGGATGGTGCGCTCAAAGAGGCGGCTGCCAAAATTGACCAGGCGCTGCAAGATTGCCCCTTTCAAACGCTGGTGCATGGAGATGCCAAGCTGGCCAATTTCTGTTTTTCTCACGATGGCGCTTCGGTGGCCGCAGTCGACTTTCAATACGTGGGGGGCGGTTGTGGTATGAAAGACCTGGCCTATTTTATCGGCAGCTGTTTGGATGAAAAGGATTGCGCCGAGTATGAGAGCACTTTGCTCGATGTCTATTTCAATGCGCTGACACAAGCACTATGTGAACAGGGAAAGATAAACCTGGCCAGCTCTGTCGAAGCTGCATGGCGCCCGCTATTTGCCTTCGCCTGGGCAGACTTTCATCGTTTTCTAAAAGGGTGGAGTCCTGATCACTGGAAAATTAACCGCTACAGCGAAAGAATAACGCAACAAGTCATTCAGCAACTGGCAACCGAATGAAACTCACCGCAACAGATCTAAGGCATCTTCATGCACAGGCATGCCTGGCGGCAGAGCGAGCAGGCAGTTTAATCAGGCAATATTGCGCAGAGGATGTCTCGGTTGAACATAAAGGCGGTGGGGATAGTGCCGCCGCGCAGGTGGTCACCGAGGTCGACAGGCAATGCCAAGCACTCATTCTCGAAGCGCTCTCTCCGACTCAAAGCCAGTTTGATTTAGCCTGCTTAAGCGAAGAAGAGGAAGACGACCGGCAACGTCTGCACAAAGATTATTTCTGGTGCATCGATCCTCTCGACGGAACATTAGCTTTTACACAGAACAATACCGGTTACGCTGTGTCGATCGCATTGGTCTCGCGCAGTCGAGAGCCTGTGCTCGGTGTTATCTACGATCCCATTACGAGTACTACCTATTCGGCCATCCAGCATCAGGGTGCCTATCGGAATCACGCTCCGTGGGACCCTCTATCCAGTGATGCCCTCAAAGGCGCCTCTAGCCTTACTTTGCCGCTGGATCAAAGCTTCTGTGCGCGCGAAGATTACGCAGAAATCATCCGGCAACTTGAGGAACAGGCAAAAAAATCCGGTTTTACAGGTTTGAATTTGCTTCATCATGGTGGCGCGGTGATGAATGCGATTCAGGTGCTGGAACAGGCGCCCGGCCTTTACTTTAAGGCGCCCAAACCCGCACTGGGAGGCGGCAGTGTGTGGGATTTTGCTGCTACTGCCTGTGTGTTCCGAGAGGTGGGAGCCACGGTGAGCGACTTCAATGGTAAGCCGCTAAATTTGAATCGCGCTGACACCACTTTTATGAATGACTGCGGTGTTGTTTATGCCTGTGAGCCAGAGCAAGTGGATCTATTGGGCTTTTTGGATTTCGAGGGTGCTTAGAGGGCTGTTAGCACAAGTTGTTGGTAGTTGCGGCAACTATGACGTTGGGAAAGATGCTCTTATTTGGGGCCTAGTCTGAGGTCTGGAGTCCGACGTCGGACGCTAAAAGTCAAACCTACATGTTTCTGGCATGAGACAAGACATCGGCTTTTACGCCATTGCGGAAGTTGGCTGGCTACTTACTTCAAGGAAGCTTCAAGAGGAAAGCAGAAATCGGCGTTTTGTTTGGGTTTAGGTCAGCTGATTACGCCAAGCGGACATCAGCAAGCCAGTTTCTAACTAGCTGTTAAATGAAAATAAGCTCAAGCTCTAAATAAGGCCGAACTGCCAACTGTAAACTGGGATATTCACTACCAACCAGGTAAGCACCCAAGAGTGAATCAGCGCTTGTTTGGCAAACGTTTACAATTCAACAAATTACGTGCATGGCGCTACTCTGGAGCATCCACTAAACTTTCAGAAAAATTTGTCTTCTTCCGGTATTAATGTTTTTGGAGATCTTTGTGAATAGACTGCTGTTCGTCGCCACCGCTTTACTCATTTCGTGTTCGGCCATCGTCACGGCTGATGTGGACAAGGGCAACGAGTGTTCTGACAACAAGGATTATGAGTGCGCGTACAGGGAATATATATCTGCTGCCGACAATGGCAATTACAGGGCACAATATAATCTAGGACGAATGTTTAGCATGGGCTTAGGCGTCAAAAAAAATGATGCCGAGGCGTTTAACTGGTACCGGAAGGCTGCCGAGCAAGGAAATCCGACAGCGCAATCAAAGATAGGATGGATGCTAGCAAACGGTTTGGGCGTCGAAAAAAATGACGCCAAAGCATTCGAATGGTTCATGAAAGCGGCAGAACAGGGAGATGCTATTGCAGAGGCAAACCTGGGTTCAAAGTATTCTAATGGCTTGGGCGTCGAGAAAAATGAGGCTGAGGCGTTTAAATGGTACCAGAGAGCTGC
>JBFHVM010000217.1:0-5694 GCA_041589495.1 Oleiphilaceae bacterium
ATTTACGATCATGTGGAGGGCATGCAGTACGATCAGGCACATGCCCTATCTCTTCTGCTGATTATATTCGCCCTCGTAACCCTAATGAGCCTGCACCTGATCAACCGTCGCACATTGCCCTCGCGGAGTGCTGCGTGAACATGAACACCGGTGCATTGGAGATCATCCTGCAGCGCCCGCTGGACAAATTCGCTCTGCAAGTGGATACGCTCCTCCCTGCAACCGGAGTCACGGCAATATTCGGCCCCTCTGGCTCGGGCAAGACCAGCCTGTTGCGTTGTATTGCGGGCCTTGATCGCGCCAAGGGCCGCATTTGCATCGGCGATGAAGTCTGGCAGGACGAGCAGCGCTATTTACCTACACATCAACGCGCTGTGGGCATGGTGTTTCAGGACAGCCGCCTGTTCCCCCATCTTAACGTACTGCAGAATGTACGCTTTGCCCACGACCGGCTACCCAGGCACAAACAGGCTAGCCAACAATTGGAGGCCTGCATTGAATTACTGGGTATAGCGCCATTGCTGACACGAGAGGTTCAGACCTTATCGGGCGGTGAACAACAACGCGTCGCGATTGCCCGAGCGCTGGCCAGCGCTCCAAAACTACTGCTGCTTGATGAGCCTCTGGCCAGCCTCGACCAGGCGAACAAGCAACGCATACTGCCCTATCTCAAAGCACTGCAGAGTGAGCTGGCGCTGCCCATACTCTATGTGAGTCACTCAATGCATGAGATTACTCAGCTTGCCGACCAGTTGGTGTGCCTGACAGCTGGGCAAATGACCGCCCAGGGTACCATTCAGGAAGTACTCGTAGACAACAGCCTGCACTGGGATGACGGCGAGCATCGTGGTGCACTTTTGCAGGGTACGCTTGCTGAAATTGATCAGGAGTGGCAATTAGCTGCCATGACGATAGGAAAAGAAAAACTGTGGTTTCCCTACCATGGCGGCCAGTCAGGCGACGCCCTGCGCCTGCGCTTACTCGCTAAAGACGTGAGTATCAGCGTGCAGCACAATGCAAAACAAAGTATTCAGAACGTATTGCCGGTAAACATACTTTCTCTGGGCGAGCGCGATGCATCAGGCAAGCAGGTACTGCGTCTGCTACTCGAAGACCAGCAAATTCTGTTGGCCGAACTGACGGCGCGGTCGGTGGCCCATCTGGCATTGTACGAAGGCCAATCGCTGTGGGCACAAATCAAGTCAGTTGCGGTGCTGGACTAAGTTAACAAAACTTCTTAGCTACCAGTCATAAATCATTCATGTACATCGTTTCTTTGCTGACTATACTGAATTTAGGTTTTTCTAAAACCGAGGAAGGATTGCCGTCTCGGCCCACAGATCGCAGACAAGTAAAAAGGGAGGTAATGACACCACAATAAAGCACCCAAGAGTAGACCCCATGCAACTCAAGCAAAAGCTACCACTCGTCTGTGTAGCCATGGCTCTGGTACCCACAATCATTGTGAGTGCCCTGATCGGCATACAATCCTATGACAGTGGTCGCAATGCCATTGAAGATCAGGCCAAAGCGCAACTTATTTCTATCCGCGACATCAAGAAACAGCAAATCGAAGACTACTTCGAGACCATTAAAAATCAGGTACTGACGTTTTCTAACGATCGCATGATGATCGACGCCATGCGTGCGTTTAAACCGGCCTTTGCCAATTACCGAAGCGAAGCAGGCCTTAACTCACTTACAGCCCAGGAGCGCGCACTCTCCAGCTATTATCAAAACGACTTCTTGAACGAATACCGACAACGCAATAATGGCGAAACAGTGAATGTGCGCACACGCCTGAATCCCCTGGACCAGGATTCTCTGGCGTTGCAACATGCCTTCATCTCCGATAATCCGCACCCTCTGGGCTCCAAGGAAATGCTTACCGAGCTCGCCGACGGTAGCGACTACAGTGCATTGCACGCCAAATACCATCCGGCCATTCGCGACTACCTGTATAAATTCGAATACTACGATATTTTTCTGGTGGACTCCGACTCTGGCGATGTCATCTACTCGGTATTTAAAGAGTTGGATTACACCACCTCTTTGCTTGATGGCCCCTATGCTCAGTCGGGTATCGCACAGGCCTTTCGTGCAGCCAACCAGGCCAATTCGGCCGAGTTTGTGACACTCACCGACTTCGCCCCGTACGGCCCCTCGTACGAAGATCCGGCTGCGTTCATTGCCTCACCAATTTTTGATGGTGACGAAAAGCTCGGCGTGCTGATCTTTCAAATGCCCATCGACCGTATTAACCGCATTATGACACATCGTCAGAACTGGACGGGTTCGGGACTGGGGGCTTCGGGAGAGACCTACCTGGTGGGCGATGATTTGCGCATGCGCAGCATGAGTCGCTTTTTGATTGAAGACCAGAACGGCTATATCGACCTGCTTAACGACTTGGAGGCCATGCCTAACACGCTGGTGGAAAGAATCGCCGCCAAGGGCACCAGTATTGGCCTGCAGCCTGTCGACACACAAGGAACCCGCGCCGCTCTCGCGGGTGAATCGGACTTTGCCATCTTTGCGGACTATCGCAATATCCCGGTGCTCTCCGCCTATGCACCACTCGACATTATGGGCCTGAAATGGGCCATAATGAGTGAAATTGATGAAGCCGAAGCCTTTGCAGCCAGCCATGCCCTCAAGCAACAAATCTGGCTGACAGGCGGCATTGTCACGCTCTTAATTATCGCCATCGCCAGCGCTCTTGGCATTGTCGTGGCACGATCCATGGCACGTCCGATCAGCGAATTTACCGAAACCCTTACCCGCATGCATAAAGAGTCGGATCTCACCTTGCGCGTTTGCGAAAATGGTAACGATGAGATTGCTGCAAGCGGACATGCCATTAATGGGTTACTGGCCAAGTTTCAGGATACCATTCAACATTTGATCGAAACCTCCGGCAAACTCAAACAGGCCTCAGTGTCAATGGCGACCGTGACCTCGCAAACGCTGGAGGCCACCCAGCAGCAACAGGATCAGAGCCATCAGGTAGCCACTGCGGCCACCGAAATGACCGCCAGCTCGCAGGAGGTCGCCCAAAACGCCGAACTCACCTCCAGCGAAACCGCCAAGGCCAATCAGGTGGGCGAAGAAAGCACCAGCATACTCAACGACAGCATTGCCCATATTAACGCGCTGGCTAAAAACGTGAGCGAAATGGAAGGTATACTCGGGGAGGTCGCCCAAGACAGCAACAATATTGGCAACGTCCTGCAGGTAATCAGCGATATCGCCGAACAAACCAATCTGTTGGCACTCAATGCCGCCATCGAAGCCGCCCGAGCCGGTGAACAGGGCCGCGGATTTGCTGTCGTGGCCGATGAGGTGCGCACCCTGGCGCAACGCACGCATGCTTCTACCGAGGAGATCCGCAGCACCATTCAGCAATTGCAGGGCAGCATCGATAATGCTGTTAACTCCATCAAAAATGGTGTGGAACAGGCGAATGCAAGCGTGAATGACGCCGATAAAATGAACGATGCCTTGGCCGCCATCACCAACAATCTGAGTTCTATTTCGGACATGAATCATCAGATTGCGGCGGCAGCCAGTGAACAGTTGGCGGTGGCCGAGGATATTTCCAGTAACATCACGGCCGTCAGCGATCTGGCAGGTTCTACCGCCACCGCAGCTCAAAAGGCGGCTCAGGACGGCCAGGCTATTGATCGGCTGGCGGAGGAACTCCAGCACTATGTGAGCCAGTTTAAGGCCTGAACATTGGTCTGACGCATCTTTACTGACCCAAGGCCGATGGCATTCTCTTGATGCCGTCGGCACTTGCCGCTATATTCACCCCAACCCAGCCACCTCTCTAAGGAATCCTGCCTTGTCCGATTCACGGCCAATGGATGTACTGATCATTGAGGATGATGCCGTATTACGGCGTTCTTTCGTGCGCGCGCTCAAGCCCGATGCCAGTCGGGTCAGGGAAGCAGGCAGCGTTGCCGAAGCCCGCGAGTCGCTCACCGAAATACCCGACCTGGTGATACTCGACGTGAATCTGCCCGATGGCGATGGCGTTGCGCTTGCCCGCCAAATATCGGAGTTACGCCCCATGCCGCTCACCCTTGCGGTAAGCGGGCAGGCTTCGGCCAAGCAGGCTTTCGAACTGAAAGAGCTCGGCGTAAGCAACTATCTGCCCAAACCCTTTTCGCTGGTTGAGTTTAAAGATGCCGTGATAACGCTGTTAGAGTCCACGCCCAACGTGACGCCTCACGTGGTGCCATTAGTGGGTAAAAAGGGATTCAGGGAAGTACACACCAGTGTGCGCAAAAGCCTGCTGGAACAGGCTTTGAGCCGCAGCGCTGGCAACAAAACCAAGGCAGCTGAGTTATTAGGTGTCTCGCGGCAGGCCGTGCAACAAATGATTCACGAATTCGAACTGGATATTGAACGCTTTAAGTCAACCTAACAGGTACTTCATGGGTATCTCACCATAACAACAAGAGGGAATTTACCATGGATACATCATCTACAAATGCGACACCTCCGTTGCAGCAAGCTTTACACCATAGCCCAGGTAAATACTGCGCAGTAGTGCTGCTAGACCGGCTCGGCAAAACAAATGATAAGCTACTGCGCAGCGCCCTGGCCAGCTTGATGAAATGCCTTGAAGAGACGCGCGTGAGGCCCAAAAACCTGCATGTGCTTTGCGCCATTTCTCCTGCTCTGGCGGGTAGCCCCGATACACGACTGCCGCCCCTGGATAATGACACCAGCCGCATGCCCATTACCCAGCAGGATGCACTGCTACAAATCTCGGCCATGACGCGGACCGACCTGCTCTACGCACTGCGTATTTGCCATAGCACTCTCAAGAGCGCCTTTGTTTGTAAGGATGAAATTTATGGCGGCCAATTACGCTTTGATCAGGAGCCGTTTGGCTTTTACCACGGCAATGAGGATGAACAGAAAGATCTGAATGCCGTGGCCCGCATCACCGATGGCCCCATGGCGGGCGGTAGCTGGTTGCTGTACCAGCTGTATCGCCAGGACATGCAGGACTTTTATGCGCAATCACAAGCTCAGCAGGAAGACGTGATGGGCGCGCCCGTGCTGAACGTACCGCATTCGGGACCACGAGAGTATCCTGCATCGGCACATACCCGTGTTGCTCATGCGCCCGGAAACCAACCAGTAATGATCAGACGCGGCTTTGCCTACCGCCATCAGGGGCACGAAGGCACCGCATTTTTAGCCGCTGCAGCCGACCCCAAAGGCTTCAGCGACACCCTGCAACGCATGTTGGCGCAGGATGCCCTGCTCGGTTTTGTACAGGCGCTGCAGGGCGGACTGTATTTTGTCCCTCCAAATGCCGACTGGCTCGATGCCAGCGCTCCCATCGCACGTATTCCAGAAGATGCCGAGCGCTTGCCATTGCGCAAGCCTGAGGGATCCGACGGGCGCCCCGTCGCACTGAATGATTACCTCGTCTCGGCAGCGTTTACCCGCTATATCGACCTGCTACGCGAGAACGCTCTTTTTGAAGGGCCCGTGGGCAAGATGACATTCAACCCAGACATTCTAAAGCTGCTACAGGCGATTAATGCCGTCGCTGCCGGCGCAAAGCTGGATACGTCACCCGTCACCCAGGGCGGTGACCAACCTACGATAGATGAGCTGAATCAACTGGTGAACACAAGTTTGGAGGACGCCAATCTGTTCAACGGCGTCACC
>JBFHVM010000218.1:0-5687 GCA_041589495.1 Oleiphilaceae bacterium
CAAAACCGAGCGCGTCGCCAAACTGGCCGCCAAGATTGCCTCGGCCATTGGCAGCGATGCGGCTCTGGCGCAGCGCGCCGGCGAACTGGCCAAGTCCGATCTGGTCAGCGAAATGGTACTGGAGTTCACTGATCTGCAGGGCATCATGGGTACGCATTACGCACGTCATGACGGCGAGCACGAAGATGTCGCGCTGGCCATCGATGAGCAGTACATGCCCAAGTATGCGGGTGGCCCACTGCCCTCAACCCTGACCGGCTGTGCCGTGTCGCTGGCTGAAAAAACCGATTCGCTGGTCGGTCTGTTTGGTATTAACCAACCACCTACCGGCACCAAAGACCCCTTCGCCCTGCGTCGAGCGGCATTGGGCGTATTGCGCATTATTGTTGAAAAACAATTGCCGCTGGATCTCAACGAACTGATTGCCTGGGGCGTAGACGCCTATGGCGAGCTGGAAAACAAAGAAGTCGGCCCGCAGCTGGTCGACTATATGCTGGAGCGCTTCCGTGCCTGGTATGAAGACGAAGGTGTGTCTGCCGAGGTCTTCCTGTCGGTGTCAGCACGACGCCCCACCAAGCCCTTGGACTTCCACCAGCGTGTGCAGGCAGTGGATGCCTTCTACGAGCGTAGCGAAGCCGAAGCCCTGTCCGCCGCTAACAAGCGTGTTTCCAACATCCTGGCCAAGCAAGGCATCACCGATGCCAGCGAAGATGTCGACAGCAACCTGCTCAGCGAAGACGCCGAAAAAGCCCTGGCCAGCACCCTCGCAGAACTGCATGGCCGGGTTACACCCCTGTTCGATCAGGGAGACTATCAGGCCGCTCTCGGCGAACTGGCTTCGCTGCAAGGACCGGTCGATGCCTTCTTTGATCAGGTCATGGTCATGGCCGACGATGAAAACATACGCAATAACCGTATTGCCTTGCTCACGCGCCTGCGCAACCTCTTTCTGCGGGTAGCCGATATTTCGCTGCTGTCGAAGTAACCCCCGATACAGTTGGTGGTGTAAGCCCCGTCTTCACCGCCAACTGCCATCTATTAGCAAGTTGCGAAACGGTTCTAATTTTTACCGTCTATCAGTTCATTCTATCAGAAAAGACTTTTAGTCTTACTGCTCGATGCATGGACATGCATCATTAAGCACTAATAACAGTAAAAATGAGGGAATTATGAATATCCGCAACAAGACAGCAAACTGGCTTGCAGCCGCATCCTTATGTAGCCTGAGCACCTTCGCCGATGCAACATCGGTGACCTTTACCCCGATGGATAATCTTTCCATCACCAATGTCGCGCCCAGTAAAATCGCCAGCACGCGCACCATGGCAGTCACTGACTCCGGAAAAGTCATGGCGATTGATGCCGTCGAGAATGTCATTATCTGGAGCACGGCCGATACAGTTTTACTCGGAAATCATGATTGTGACAACGGTTCAACTGCTGAACCCACTAACATGGTTTATTTATCAAACGATGCCCAACAGGCCCTATGGCGGTGTCGTGACAATGGATTAACCAAACTCAGTCGCTGGAACGGCAGCGATTACACCACCAATAATGTGGGAGTATCCGGAACATCAATCACAAACCCAGCGATGAATGCTCATATCGCCTCCAAAGACGCCAATGTCTTCAACCTGGACCCGCACCAGGTTTCGCAACCGCGCCAAGGTGAGACGCGCGTTGCGGTTCAGGTTCAAACAGGCGCGTTCCAGGAACTGTATCTGGAAGACCCGGTCAATCGTGGCCAGGTTCAGGCCTACAGCCCCAATGGCCGCTATGCCGGCGTGAGCGCAGCATCAGGAGACTACATTGTGGACCTGAACGACTTATCAGCCACCTTGATTAGCGCAGACTTTGCTTATATCAGCTCAGTATCGAATGACGGGACAACGGCCGCTGGCACAACCAATTATCAGTGTTACTACTATTGCTCCGGTCAAGCGCAAATTTGGAACGCCGAATCAGGCTCGATCCCATTAAATCAAGATGCGAACCTCGTTCAGGACATGGCAGCCGACGGCAATTCTGCCCTTCTGGTACACACCCCATTTAGTCAGGGAAGCACACCCAGCTATTACCTTTGGACAGCCTATTCCGGCGTGACAGAGTTCGAAACCTTTGTTATGCAACACGGCGGCAATCTCAATGGCTGGAGCGATCTGAAACCCATCGCCATGTCTCAGAATGGCCTGTACATTGTTGGCGTTGGCACCAATGCCAATGGCGAAAGTGATAAGGGCTTTATGATAGAGATCGACCCAAGTGGCGAGTGCACTTACACCTACTAGCAAATAATGCTGTCAAAAAGGGCCGCAATCGCGGCCCTTTTTGATAGCGATTATCCCGCCGACGCCAGCCGCATAATCTCAATATACCCTTTGTCCACCAAAGCAGCAGTATGCTCCTTATAAAACCCCCGCTCTTTCAGCAAGGCATGCATACGCGGCAGGTTATAACTCGGTACCGTTGGCAGTAAGTGATGCTCACAATGGTAATTCACGTAGTTGGGCGCAAACAACAAACGCTCCCACAGTTGAGCATGGGTAGTGCGAGTCGTTTCACGCACGTCATCCGAAGCCAATTCCGGCATGGCCCCGTGTTCGGCAATCTGACGGACACGAATAATAAATGGGTGGGTAAAGAGATACGCCAGCCACCACATCCCGTAGAGCCAGGGCTGCCCAAGAGCGTAGAAAACACCAAAAAACGCGCCATGAAAGAGCAATACATGGGCATAGTTGCGCAAACCCATCTGCCACCCTGCATCTCTGCCTACGTCATCATTATTGATCCCCAGCGACACGGCATTGCCTGCGCGACCGGGTAATACATACAGCAACATCGCCGACAAAGCCTTAACACCCGACAGCCCCGCAAAATCCCGCAACACTTTACGCTTAAAGCTGGCACCATTCACCGGATACTGGGCAATATTACCCACATCGGGATCTTCTTTCGTACCCGTTTTGGTGTGGTGCGTGAAGTGATAAGGACGATAAAAATCGATGGGAACCAGAATAGCCAAACCCGCCAACCAGTGCCCCATGCGATCATTCAGGGCCTGACTCTTGAAAAACGAGCGATGCGAGCACTCATGCAACAGTATGCCCAATCCGAGCTGGCGACCTCCCAGAATAAACAGCGCCACAATAAAAGTCAGCACATGAGGCCAAACGGCAAATAAGACGAAGGCAATGGCAATCAGCAGCCAATTGCAGACAAACATCCATAAAGCTCGCGCATTCGAGGCAGATTTTAATTCGCTAATCTCTTTTGTCGTCAGGAACGTATTTGCCCGTACCTTGCCCATGCACCCCCCCCCAGCTCAAGCGAAACTTTCGCCGAGTGTAGCAGCAAGTCATTAACCAAAACAATACTATGAATCCATATTCACTTTATTGAAAGCAAATTAAAGCAGGCCTTGCTCCCTGTAGAATTTAAGCGCACCAGGGTGTATGGGCGCGGTGAGATCGCTCTTTACCATCGCGTCACGATCAAGACCATGAAACGCCGGATGCAGTAATTTAAAGGCCTCAAAATTCTCAAATACCGCCTTGACTACATGATATGCCACTTCATCGCTCACCTGATCTGTTGCCACCACGGTCGCCGCCAGTCCAAACGTTGCGACATCATTGTCATTCCCGCGGTACATTCCGCCCGGTATGGTAGACGGGCGATAATAGGTATGCCGGCTAACCAGCCCCTCAATTGCGGCACCCACCACCGGTATCAATACGCTGTCGCAATCGATCGTGGCTTCTTTAATCGAACCACTTGGGTGGCCTGCGACAAACACCATGGCATCGAAGCGATCTCGACACAGAGCCTGCGCCTGCTGCGAGGATTTGTATTCAAAAGTCTTTAAAAAATCACTGTACTGCCAGTCAAGCGCAGCCATAACACGATCCATGGTGGCCCGCTGCCCGGAACCGGGATTACCGATATTAACCCGTTTACCCTTGAGGTCGTTTAGTGTTGTGATGCCCGAGTCTTTACGGGCAACCAAGGTAAATAATTCGGTGTGCAGCGAAAACAGTGATCTGAGGTTTTTGTAAGCGCCGCTTTTAAATTCCTCGATTCCCCGGAATGCGTGATCCTGAATATCCGCCTGCACCACCGCAATATCAAGATCCCGGGCATTTAATTGTGCTACGTTATACACCGAGCCCTCGGTGCTCTCTACGGCGCACCGAATTCCGTTTTCCCTTCGCTGCCGATTCACCATACGACAGATCGCCCCACCTGCGGGGTAATAGACGCCCGTTACACCACCGGTACCGATAATGACGAATTTACCCTCTGCCGCATAAGAAGGCGACACAGCAGTCAAAACAAAAAAAAGGCAACAAACGATTATTTTTTTCATTGAGTTTAGCCCGTATCAGTCAGATCACGACCAGCCCAACACTTATAAAAAGCGTGGGTATTCGTGCATTTTAGTTCAAAGCCAAGCCCTATGCCCGGAATCCCTTTTACACTCGCCTGACAGGATTGACACCATCATACTAGCCAAGCGCACTACACACGCGGTTTCGGCCACCATTCTTGGCTTTGTACAACGCTTCATCGGCCGCCGCGACCATCCCCTGCCAGCTACCGGCCTGAGCTGCCTCGACACCGGCACTCACGGTTAGCGTGCCCAAAGGCGCGTCGGCATTTTCGAGTTCCATCCGCTCAACCGCTTCACGCACCCGCTCTACACATTGTATCGCGGCTTCAATTTCCGTTTCGGGCATCAACACCAGAATCTCCTCGCCACCGTAGCGAAACACCCGATCAGACTCACGGACAGTAGCTTTAATCGTCTGAGCTACCTGATGCAGAGCAACATCCCCGGCCTGATGACCATAGCGATCATTAAAGCGCTTAAAGAAATCGATATCCAGCAAGGCGACTGCAAAGGATTTATCATGTCTACGTGCTTCGGCCTCGGTAAAATTAAGATCTACTTCCATAGCTCGGCGATTACCTACGCCTAGCAGGGGATCTTCCAGCGACAGCAACTGCATTTCAGCCAAGCTACTGCGTAAGCGCACCTGCTCATCCATTAGTGCAGCAAAGGCTTCAAGCAGATGTCCCTGAGTGACCACGCCTACCACATGATCTTGCTCATCCAGCACCGGCAAATGACGCAGATTCCGCGAGCGCGACAGCATCAGAGCATCTTCGCAGGGATCACTGGTCTCCACACACACCGGCTCAGCCGTCATCAAGGCATCCAGCTGCGGTAATTGCCCGCGGCCTCCAGATCGAATCATCGATGCCAGTAAATGACTCAAATCCCGCTCAGTGACAATCCCCAGCAGGCTGTTTTCCTGCACAACCAGAATACAGCTCTCCTGCTGGGCAACCAGTGCTTCTACCGCCTCACTGACAAGGGTGTCGGGGGCCATACATAATGGATGGGCATTCATTACCTCTTTAACCAGCATTGCAGACTTCCTTATTTATAAACTGAACCGTTGATTGACCCATAGTATCAAGCAATAGTATCGAGAATTAGCTATGCTTAAGACAAGGGCCACAAACTAAAAGTCGTGTCACACAGGGCACAACCACACGCGCCACTTCATTTAACCACCGGAACGAAGGTGCCATGCCTCTTATTCGTAGCCGCGAAGCTCCCATTTCCACTACCTTGACCCGCTTCGTTTCACTGCCGATGCTCCGCGCCATTTATG
>JBFHVM010000219.1:0-5614 GCA_041589495.1 Oleiphilaceae bacterium
CGTCTTGCCGATTTGCAAAACAAAATCGTAGGAGCGTGCCAGCGTTTCATCGTTGGTTTGCTCGCCACAGATAATCTCAACCAAGGGCATTTTGTCTACAGGCGAGAAGAAATGGAGACCGATAAAGTTGGCTGGACGTGCTGAAGCTTCGGCCAACCCGGTGATGGGCAATGTCGATGTATTAGACGCAAAGATTGCGCCCTCCTCCAATTGTGCTTCGGCTTCCTGAGTCACTTTCGCTTTCAGGTTCCGATCTTCGAACACGGCCTCAATCACCAGGTCGCAACCTTTCAAGTCTTCAGCATTTTCGGTGGGCAGAATACGATTCAGGGTTTGGTCGCGCTGCTCACCTGTCAATCGGCCCTTTTTGACCTTTTTCTCCAGCAGGTTTTCTGAGTAAGTCTTGCCCTTCTCGGCATTTTCAAGACTCACATCTTTCAGCACTACCTCAATGCCCTTGCACGCCGCCGAATAGGCAATGCCGGCGCCCATCATCCCTGCACCAAGGATGCCTACTTTGCTAACCTTGGACTTTTCCACGCCTTTGGGTCGCGCAGCGCCGGCTTTGATCTCATTCAACTGATACCAGAACGTGCCAATCATGTTTTTGGAAACCTGACCACACACCAACTCAACAAAATAACGGCTCTCGATACGCATGGCAGAATCGATATCCACTTGCAGGCTTTCGACCATTACTGCAAGAATGGATTCTGGCGCCGGCAGAGTACCTTTAGTCTGCGCGCGCATCATCGCTGGCGCGATGGGCAACATCTTGGCCAGAGCGGGATGACTGGGCGTACCGCCGGGCACTTTATACCCTTTTACGTCGTAAGGTTGTTGGGCTTTGGGATTCGCCTTGATCCAGGTGATCGCAGCTTCAACCAGCTCTTCGTGGGTTTCAACGATTTCGTCTATCAGACCAAGATCCTTACCCTTCTGCGGCTTGAATTGCTTGCCTTCGGTAAGAAAAGGCAGAGCAGCCTGTAAACCGAGCAAACGGGACATACGCACAACGCCGCCCCCGCCAGGCAACAGTCCCAAAGTGACCTCAGGCAAGCCCAGCGTCACACCTTTGCTGAGCGCTACACGGTGATGACAGGCCAGGGCCAACTCCCAGCCACCGCCCAGCGCAGCGCCGTTAATACAGGCAACGACCGGCTTACCAGAGGTTTCGAGCTCACGCATAGCGTCTTTGAGTTTGGTAACCATGGCAAACAGATCACCTGCATTTTCACGCGTGGTGGCGTACAAATCATCCAGGTTTCCGCCCGCAAAGAAAGTCGATTTATTGGACCGGAACAGAACCCCGCTCCATTGGTCATCACGCAATTTTTCAACAGCAGCCACCAACGAATCGGTAAATTCCTGATCCATGAGATTAGCGCTGGCATTAGGCTTGTCGAGAATCAGGTGAACGATATTGTCCTGATCTTTTTCGTAAATTACTGAACTCATATTGTCTCTCCTCAGCCTTAAACCCGTTCAATGATGGTTGCGATACCCATACCACCACCTACACAGAGCGTGGCCAGACCTGTTTTGAGGTTCCGGGCTTCCAGTTCGTCGAGCAAAGTGCCCAGTATCATAGCGCCAGTAGCACCCAAGGGATGACCCATAGCGATGGAGCCGCCGTTGACGTTGACAATATCTTCACTCACCTGCATTTCGTCCATAAAGCGCATCACCACCGAGGCAAAGGCTTCGTTCACTTCGAACAGGTCGATATCGCTGACCGACATCCCGGCAACTTTAAGAGCTTTGCGCGCCGCAGGTGCCGGGCCGGTCAGCATTATGGTGGGGTCTGTGCCCACCACAGCAGTCGAGACAATACGTGCACGGGGCTTCATACCAAATTGCTTGCCAGCGGCTTCGCTACCAATCAATAGTGCGGCGGCACCATCGACAATACCGGAGGAATTACCTGGCGAGTGTACGTGATTGATTTTCTCTACCTGGGGATAACGCTCTCGCGCCACACCATCAAAGCCCATCTCACCCATCATCTGGAACGAAGCCTTAAGCGCACCCAGCGTTTCGAGAGAGCTATCGGCGCGAATCAGTTCGTCGTGATCGAGAATGGTCAACCCGTTGCGATCGAGTACAGGCACCACTGATTTGGCAAACGCACCACGTTCCCAGGCTGCGGCGGCCTTATGATGAGATCTCATAGCAAAGGTATCGACATCTGTGCGGCTGTAACCACCGAGCGTCGCAATCAGGTCGGCACCTATGCCCTGTGGCATAAAGCCCGTGGTAAAATTGGTCTCGGGGTCCATTGCCCAGGCACCGCCATCGCTGCCCATGGGCACGCGTGACATGGATTCGACGCCACCCGCTACCACAAGATTTTCCCAACCCGAACGAATTTTCATGGCAGCGGTATTGACCGCTTCGAGGCCCGAAGCACAAAAACGATTGAGCACGACACCAGCCACGTCGTCATCCCAACCTGCAGCTAATGCAGCGGTTTTGGCAATGACTGCCCCCTGATCACCGACAGCGGTGACACAGCCCATAACAATATCGTCTACAGCTTGGGTATCGAATTCATGGCGTTCGTGGAGCGTATTCAAGAGCCCCGTCAGCAAGGTGACGGGCTTTACTTCGTGCAGGGCACCACTCGCCTTACCGCGACCACGCGGCGTACGAATGGCGTCAAAAATGAGTGCTTCGTTGGTCATGGTTGATTTCCCAATGGTTGAAGGACTCTTATAGCTTAGCCTTCACCACGGGCTTCTCAATGACCAATCCTAGCAAGCTGATTGACCTTTTCTGACACGCCGTATCTAGGAGCTTTCCTGTTCCTTTACGTGTGTCTTTTTTAACAGGTCATCATTCATGTGCCGGATATATAAATTCAGTTCCATTTCGGCTTCATGCCGCGAGGCAAAAGGCCCTTCCTGCGTCATTTCGCGCGTCACAAAATACCATTGATCATTGACGTGCATAATGCGCTCAGTGCGAAACCAAGTACGCTCCGGCTCACCAGATCGAACATGCATACATCACCTCAAATCAATTTGATGTACATCTGCAAGTATAGCTGATCATTATTTAATCACCACTCCAGGTAGGCGGTTTCACATTCGCTCAAATACCGGGGCTCATGTATAGACGTTCAATCGAGATTTTCACGATAAGCCCCTGGCGTCATCCCTGTCCACTTTTTAAAAGCACGGTTAAACACCGCGGGCTCAGAAAAACCCAGCTGTTCGGCAATCTGTTGGAGGCTCAGGTCTGGTTTTTCAAGCAACACTAGGGCGCGACCTTTGCGAATACTGTCTTTAATCTCCTGAAAGCTATTGCCTTCGTCTTTCAGTCGTCGACGTAATGTGTGCGATGTCATGTGCAGAGCCTCAGATACCGCCTCAAAACTTTGGATCTCCAACTCTGCTTGGCCTGCGTTCTGATGCAGTAATAAACGCTTGATTTGTGCCGTCAAACTATCATCTGCCCTAAACTGTGTTAACAGCGATTCGGGCGCATGATTAAGAAATGAACTCAATGAATCAGCGTCCTGGCGAATCGGCAGCGCTAGCAGGCGCTTATTAAAAACCACCATATTCAAAGGCTGTGAAAACGCATGCCTGCAGGGAAACATCAAGGCAAATTCTTCGTGGTATTCGGGCCTGGGAAAGCGGAAGTGGATACGCTCCAGCAGCATGGGCTGGTTGATCATCCAACATGACAGGCGTATCCAGATCACAAATAAAGAGGTTACAAAGAAGACTTCATCCAGATCATGAGGATTTTGGTAGTGAATAATAAATCGCGCTTCATCACCGCATTCCTGCAGTTCGAGTTTGAGGTCATCCGTCAGCAATCTAATAAACCGCGCGCTCCGCAGTAGGCCTCTCCGCAGGTTACCCGCACTGATGATTGCATGACACATCATCGAAAACACACCAACTTTTAGTGGCTGTGACAAAAAGCCACTGGCTTCGTCCCCCATCTCCAACCAAAGAGTGCGGAGCAATGGACCAATACGATCCAATGCAATGCGCTCTTCGGGCGAAGTAGTGTCCAAGCTCCCAAGCAAGGTCGCCAGCTCGTTTAACTCACCCTCCCTCAATAGCTTTGAGATATCGACACCATGGTGACGCGGCCCGGCAAGCAACGATTGCAGCAAAGCCACAGGCACCGAATGTTTATGAGGCGCCATATTCGCCTCCTCCGGCTATTCTGGCTAACCAGCGTATCAGCCGCTTAAGCATTGCTTTACTATCTTCTACAACCAGATAATTAATGGGTACCAATACCAGCGTAATCAGCGTCGCAAACAAAATTCCAAACCCGAGTGATACCGCCATGGGAATTAAAAATTGTGCCTGCGTGGATTTCTCAAACAACAAGGGCATTAAGCCTAAAAATGTGGTGAGCGAGGTAAGAATGACCGGGCGAAAACGCGCAGCGGCAGCTCCACTAACCGTTTCGAGTAGCTCACCTCCCTGCTGCCTGCGGCGATTGACGAAATCCACTAATACAAGGCTGTCATTCACGACAATGCCAATGAGAGCTAACATGCCCAATAAACTAATGAGCGTCAGTTCCATACCCATTATCCAATGCCCCAATATGGCACCAATACCACCGAAAGGGATCACTGCCATCACAATCAATGGCTGACTGTAGGACTTAAAAGGGATCGCCAGCAAGGCGTAAATGATAAAAGCTACGAACAGCAAGCCCCATTTGAGACTACCGAAAGATTGCCGCTGTTCCTTGGCCTCGCCTTCAAGCGAATAACGTAGTTCCGGATAGCGCAACAGAGCGGCATCAATAAACTCCCTTAGCTCTTGCTGAAGCACCACCATATTGGTGGCTTGCTTATCGATATCGGCACGAACATTCAAGGTACGAAAACGATCTATGCGCTGAATGCTGGCCGGACTACTGCCAAATTTCAGTACGCTGAGCTCGCCCAGTGGAATGCGACGACCATCGTCTAGCCTGATCTTGTAGCGTTTCAAAGCTGCAAGACTATTACGCTCGCTCAATGGTAGCTTCAACATAACCTTGATGTCTTCGCGATCACGCTGAACGCGCTGTACCTCAAGACCGTAAAATGCCTCGCGAATCTGGCCTGCCACTTCTGCGCGTGATAAGCCCAGGTGTATTGCCTGCAGGTTCAGTTCAATTTCCAAAGTGGACTTGCCATCAGAAAACGAATCTTCAATATCAAAAACACTTGGGTAAGTAGCCAGCTTTGCTTTAATTTCGTTTGCCAAAGCTTGCAGACGATCAAAATCCTGACCACTAAGCTGTATATCGATAGGGTCACTGACACGCCCTATTTCTGCTCGATAACTTAATCCGTCGACACCGGGAATCTGTCCCACAATGCGTCGCCATTCGGAAACCAACTGCGAACTGGTGACCGATAAACTTCGCTCCTCGGGCGCGGTTACTTCAAACATAACGCGCCCAACATGACTGTCAGCGCTGTTGTTTCCACTACCCGTTGTGGCCAGAATGTTTCGAATGACCGATTCGCCAGCAGAGTCGCTATTAGCGGGTTCTCGATACTTTTCCTGCAACACCAATGCTGCATCGACCATGCGTTGCACGTATTTGTCGGTCAGTTCAAATGGCGTACCGGTGGGCATGATAA
>JBFHVM010000220.1:0-5568 GCA_041589495.1 Oleiphilaceae bacterium
CCCATTGAACAATTTGAAGTGCAGGTATGGAACCAACTCATGCAGGTGAACGTGAATGCACCATTCATGCTGACCAAGGCGGTGATTCCACTGTTAAGACTTTCGCAAGATGCTTCTGTCGTATTTACTTCATCCAGCGTCGGCCGCAAAGGCCGCGCTTTCTGGGGGCCATACGCGGTCACCAAGTTTGCTAACGAAGGCCTTATGCAGGTGCTGGCTGATGAGTTGGACGATGAGCACCATAACGTGCGAGTAAACAGCATCAACCCCGGCGCCACGCGCACCAATATGCGTGCAAGTGCCTACCCTGCCGAAAACCCCATGAACAATCCAACGCCCGAAGAAATCATGCCGGTTTACCTGTACTTGATGGGCGAAGACAGTAAGGGCGTTACCGGCAAAGCGTTTGATGCGCAGCAAAAATAAATTTGCTGCGCTCTGTCATCAGGGCGATTACGCGCCCTCTTGAACGGGCAGAAGTGTAATTTCAACGCGACGGTTTGCCTGTTTGCCGTCTTTACTCTTATTGCTTGCGATAGGCTGCGTTTCTCCAAACCCAACGGTTTCTAACCGCATATCGGCGACACCGCGCGAGGAGAGGTAATAAGACACCGAAGAAGCACGACTGAGCGATAAAGTCTGATTGTAGCTTTCCGAGCCATCACTATCGGTGTGACCCGCAACGACAACAAGCGTGCGATCATACTCTTTCAGTACCAAAGCGACAGAATCCAGAACCGGGTAAAAACTCGCGTTGATATTGGGGCTATTGCTCGCGAAGGTAATGTGGCCGGGCATAATCAGATTAATGTTATTGCCCTCCCGTTCTATTCGCACCCCGGTCTCGCGCAATTGTTTTCTTAGCTTGGCCTCCTGAACATCCATGTAATAACCGATACCGCCCCCAACTGCCGCTCCGCCCGCTGCCGCAGCAAGAATACGCTGATTCCGTTTGCGGCTGTCCTCTCCCTTATTGTCCAGGTAGGCAATCACAGCGCCAACGCCAGCACCAATACTTGCGCCAATGGCAGTATTTGTCGTCTTCTCTTCACCGGTGTATGCATCAAAGGTAGTACACGCCTGCAACAAGACGGCAAGTGAACAACACATCAAACGTTTCATCATTTTCTCCATGGACTCATAGTATTTAATTACTATAAGTGCTGGTCGCATAAGGCGCCATTGCCAAACCCTTACGAGCTTGTAAAAGCGTGTATAAGATTCACGGCTTGTTGGTAGTTTTGCGCTAAATTTCTGCCCATCACATGTTTAAACGAGAATGGATGGCGAGGAAGAAACATGCAAACTTTACTTTTAAGCATTGCGCTTGTTTTTATAACAATTTTGATATGGCGATCGCATGAACGACCCGATCAACTCACTCAGGCTTGCCTTAGCGAGCTCATGAGAAGGATCAAGAAGAACCCCCGGGTGCGGGCTGACGCCTTGGCTGCGACCCTTCGCTCGTATGGATTTGATGCCACCTCTGCCACCAAAGTAACCCGTTTAGTTAAGCCGCGACTTTCTAATGTGGGCATCCCCAAATCAAATCATATGGAAATACTGCACGAGGTTGGGCGCGCCAAACTTTTTCTCCCATCGAACAAAGAGTGACCAGGCAAAGTGCAAAAGCTTTGCCCTGCCCGGTGTTATGCTGTAATTCGGGCGAATTAATCAAGATTGGTATGACTTGCGGATTCGTTTGCTATTTCCAGGGTGCTCTGCTTGTAGGCACTTGTGAGTACCCAGGCCCAAACACTCACCAACACCCCAAGGGCACTAAACATAAAAACGCCTAAATCCATCACTGCTCTCCTTTGCTTTCGACATAAATAACGGAGCTATACACCCTGCCCCTTATTCCATTATGGACGTCTTTTTAGGATTTGTTAACCAACTTTGGATCTATTACAAACCATTGGTAAGCCATAAAAAGCAATATGATAGAACCAAATGCTCTGAACGATGTGCGTTCAACTCTGTCTTAACACATGCCTCTGACGGCCTAAAAATGATAACGGGAGAAAGCACATGAAACACTCATTAATTGCAGTTAGCGCTGCCGCACTACTTGCATCGGGTTTATACTGTAGCTCTTTGGCAGCCGAAGGTCAGGCTGATCGTTTTAACGAGACCCGCCCTTACCAGAATCTCGATATGATGTTTGAACACATCAAGGAAATTCACGGCCCCACTTCTGCCGGGCCCGGCATGACTCACCAACACGGACAGATGAAAAAGCAGGGTAAAATGCATCATGGTGCCATGCACATGCATGAAGATCCTCACGCAGGAAAAACAGCGCATCAACGCAAACGCATGGTGTTTGGTTCAAATAACTAGCCTGAGGGCGGCTTATTAAGATTGGGAGCCCTATTTGTTGATGTAGGTCGACATTTATGTCGACGCGGAGCTTAGGAGTAGCGGCCATGTTGGCATGATTGCCAACCTAGGTGTGTATCCCATCTCCCTTCCCGTATTTGCGTATTAATCCGCCACAACATTACAGACTGATCCATAAGTACCGGAGTCAGAGCCCCGGTACTTTTATTTCATGGCGACGTTCAATTGAACTGCTGTGCGTAACTCGTGACACTGGCAAAAATTTCCATCGTGCCATCTTTATTCAGCTGCAGAATACGGTAAGGCTGAAAGCGATCGTCGACTTCCATCCCCGGGCTACCCAAAGGCATCGCGGGCACCAAGAGACCTACCGCCTGCTGCGGGGGATCAGACAAAAAAGCCTGCATATATTTCGCTGGCACATGCCCTTCAAACACGTACCCCGAATCGGTTACTGCCGTATGGCAGGAACGCGCGTTAGAGGGAATATCAAAGCGGTCCTTAACGTGAGCTACGGTGTCCTGATTCACCACATCGGCATTAAAACCTGAGTCCATCACATGCGTCACCCAATCTCCGCAACACCCGCACGAAGGGGTTTTGTAAACCGTCAATTGGTCGCGAATATCGAATGGTTGGGGACTAACTTCGCCCGTGTTGTTCGACACCTCAGTCGGAGCCTCACCATCGCTACAAGCCTGCGCCAGTAGGGCTAATAAGCCCACTGCCATTAGCCTCAGTACTGTATACTTCATCATCTAGTCCTCTTTAAACACCAGCTCGCCGTAGCTGGCACCAGCTGAGAGCCCGCTGTTATCGGTATCGGTCATAATAGCGATGGCTTCAATTTCATCAAAATCCTTTCCAAAAGCCCTTTTTAGATCTTGCCTGATATTTCTCTTTTCGCTCACCCAATGCCCGGTTTTATCTCGAGAAGTTCGCAGTGGCAGCATAACGGCATTATCCGGCGCAAATGCATTCGGCCATGTCTTGGGAGGGTTCGCCTGACTCGACCACACGTAATTAAGTGCCTTGGTCTGCCAGAAAAACCATCCGTCTTTGACAATCACGTAAATACGCGCTGCATAGTCATCGCCCTTTTTGGTGGCTTCGTCCAGCTCCGGTATAGCCTGATCCACACGCCAGCGCCATTCCAAAACAGGCGTTTTTGTTAGGTTAACGGTTTCTTTTTTAACCCACCCGGATGCACTGGCCTGACTCTGTGCACGCAATACAGTAGAACCACCCTCGCTATCGAGTTTGTATAGAGTTTCACCCTCAAATTCCACAGGTTCCCATGTATCGAGCCCCTTTTGAGAAAACTCGCTGAATGTTTCGGCGAGCACCAGTGAAGACAAAGAGAATCCAAAAACGAACACAGTAAACAAAATAGAAGATCTTGGCACTACCCACTCCCGAATGGACCAAACACGGTTTGACCATGTTAGCGGAAGTTCGTTCACTGTGTCGCCCACTACCGCGACCTAATGGTGTTTCATCATCACAGGGCTATGCATGCCTGCGCTGTAATGGCCGGGAATATTACACGCAACCTGCACATTCTCTGCATGATTAAAGGTCCAGATCAGCTCTTTGGTCTCGCCGGGCTGCAAGGTGATAGCAGCACCGCCTTCTTCATGATGCATGCCCGGATGTTGCATCATCATCTGCCCATGCAAGAGGTGTTCTTGTTTCGTACCTAAAGCGAATTCGTGTTCTAGCTTGCCCTTATTGTGCACGACAAACCTGATTGTTTCACCGGGCTTAACGTGCAGCGGCTCATGCTCAAATCGCATCTGATCGCTGGCTTCGACATGTACAATGCGGTCGACATGATGCGCCTTACCAGGTTTTCCAGCTTTAGATCCATCGTGGTGCTTCGTAACATGATGGCCTTTTTCGTGATGTTCGCTGTGATGACCGTGCACACCATGTTGCCCTTCATCCATATGATGCGTTTGACCGTGATGGCCACTGTTATACTGATGGTCGCCACCATGATTCCCTTGTTCGGATTGTTTATGATGCATGACCATACTGTCCTCCGTTTGGTCTGCTCCATGATGGTTGTTTGCCTTATTATGCCCGGGCCCCGCCAAAACGATGCCCGCTGATACCAACAAGGCAATACACACTGCAGCTTTTGTAATTCTGTTCATCTCTTTATCCTCATAATGTTTTCCATCTTATGCTTTATTAAGTGCACTCCGTTTCCAGACAAAATAAACGGCAGGCAGCACCAGCAAAGCTAGCACCACTGTCGAAATCATCCCTCCAATCATCGGTCCCGCAATGCGCTGCATCACCTCTGAGCCGGTCCCCCCGCCCATCATGATAGGCACCAGTCCAACGATAATGGCCAATACAGTCATCATAATCGGCCGTACCCGCAGTCCTGCACCTTCCTGCACTGCTTGACGCAGATCCTCAGCATTCATCACGCGCCCTTCCTTTTCGCAGACTGTGAGCATGCGTTTGAGACTTTGATTGAGATACACCAGCATGAGCACACCAATCTCCACGGCAACGCCAGCGAGTGCAATAAAGCCCACGGCGACGGCAATGGACATGTTGTAGTCGAGGAATTTCATCAACCAGACTCCACCCAAAAGAGAAAATGGAACGGTACCCATGATGATCAGCACCTCCACAAGATTGCGGAAGTTCATGTACAGCAGGAGCATGATAATGCCCAAAGTGAGCGGTACAACGATGCGCAGTCGCTCTTCGGCGCGCAGCATGTACTCATACTGCCCCGACCAGTTGAGCGAGTAACCGGGCGGCAGCTCCACCTGCTCGTTCACCACGCGCTGCGCTTCGGCTACGTAAGAACCCAGATCACGGTCGGCGATATCCACCAGCGTCCAACCATTCAAGCGCGCGTTCTCGCTTTTAATACCCGGCGGACCATCTTCGATCCGCACGTCGGCAACATCTTTTAGCAGGATGTGCTGTCCAGCAGGCGTGACGATGGGCAAGTCCGCAAGACTCGCTGCCGAATCCCGAAAACGTTGCGGGTAGCGTACATTGATGGGATAACGCTCGAGGCCTTCGACGGTCTCGGTCACGTTCATGCCCCCGACAGCTGCTCGCATGTGCTGTTGCACGTCCTCAATGCTGAGACCAAATCGCGCTGCTCTTGCGCGATCGATATCAACCATCAAGTATCGCCCCCCGGCCACGCGTTCGGAATAAACCGATGAGGTACCTGCGACTTGAGGCAGG
>JBFHVM010000221.1:0-5533 GCA_041589495.1 Oleiphilaceae bacterium
GCTGAAGATTATGTTCACCGCATTGGCCGTACCGGTCGTGCAGGGGCAGAGGGTATAGCGGTATCGCTGGTTTGTGCCGAAGAATTCAAAGAGTTGGTTGGTATTGAGCGGCTTATCCAAGAGGTCTTGCCACGACGAGGCGTGCCAGGATTTACGCCTAAGGAAAAACTGCCAGACACGCCGAAGAATCTAAAACCACCCAAGCCTAAAAAACCAAAGAAAAACAAAAAAAACGCGGCAGAGCATCGCGATGGTCGTCGCTCAGACAAGGCGAGTACCAAAAAGGTGGGTGCTAAGGAGGTGTTAGAGGCTCATTCCAAAACCAAGGCCCCGGGGATGAATAATGGGAGGGTGAATGAAAGGACCAGCTCTGCGCGCAAGGATAAAGCCAGGCAATCGTCCTCTGAAGAAGTGAAGCGTCCGCGGCGACGTCCTCGCAAACGCTCTGCTCAATAACGATCGAAGCTTCAGTTATGCGCGCAAGCTTACGAGCTTCGTCGGCATGCTTGCCCATAGAGCCTGATAAGCCTGCTTTATGTGCTTGCCCAGTCTGTCGATATTAGGCTCGCTGCTTGGTGCAGCCGTGATTCCCATGCATAGCTTGCCGTTGTAACTGATAATGGTGATGTTGAGCCCCATGCCATCTGTGACGATGGAGAATGGGTAGAGCTTTTCCAGTTTTGCTCCCTCTAGGTACATGGTTTTTTTCGGGCCGGGCACATTAGACAAAATGGTATTAAATACCGGGGGCAGAGACTGCGAATTGTGGGTTAGGGTCAGCAGTAAAAAAGGCACCATTGCGATGGTCGCAAGGTCTTCTGTGGCCTCGGGAGAAATATGAGAAAGGTCATTTTTGGCTTTGCGCGTTGTCTTAATGATGTGCCGCAGTCGTTTTGCTGGGTCCGCCAGGTTCGTTTCGAGAGGGCAGATGATAAAACTCAATTGGTTGCCCTGATCGCTCATACTGCTTTTAACCGAAACAGGCAGTCCGGCCTCTAACGTTTTATTCGGCAGCTGATCCAAGGAGATCAGATAGTCGCGAAGAGCGTTGCCGCATATTGCTACTAATACATCGTTAATGGTGCCCCCGAAATGCTTGCCGATTTTGCGAACTTTATTAAGGGGGAGCTCACAGACTATAAAGCGGCGACGTGTTTCTAGCACTTTGTTCAACAGAGTTCGTGGTGCAGAAAACGGTAATTGGGGAACATCCTTTTTGCCAAGGAGAGTGTCTAAGCCAATGTTGGCCAGTAGGTTGTACGCTTCAGGCAATGCTTTTGTTTGCTTTAAAATGGCATCTAATGCATGCCGGATGGCCTCTCCCAGGCTCTCCTCGTTTCGGGCAGGATGTTTTGGTGGTCTTTTGGGGGCATCGAGAAGCTTGCCTGAGGGGGCTGTCGTGAATATTTCCTGAATCATTTTGAGGCCGCCAACTCCATCAATCAGCGCATGATGCACTTTAAAGTACAGTGCAAATCTGTCTCGGGGCAGGCCCCCAATGAGATGGACTTGCCAGAGTGGTTTGGTGCGATCCAGAAGTTGCTCATGGGCATGGGCGGTGAGCGCCAGTAGATCATTGAGCCCCCCAGAATTCGGCAAATGATAGTGCAGTACATGGTCATTGGGGTCGAAGTTATCGGCCTCCACCCAGCTGAGGTTTCTCATCGAATGTGCGTTATTCAATCGTTTGCCGAATATGGGCCAGACCTCCTTAAGTTTACCTAGTTTTACCGCCAGCTTGCGCAGGTAATTATCCGGTGCGTCTTTTGGGGGGCTAAAAATCATCAAGGACGCGACGTGAAAAGGGCAGGTAGGTGACTCGGCTCGAAGAAAAAATGCATCCTGGAAGCTTAGTTTTTGCATGTCGTTCTCCCTCGGAGAAGAGCGTCTGCGGGTATAGTAAATGGCATAGTCAATATAGCGCAGATCGTTGGTTTTATTGTCAATGCAGTGTTCGCGGGCATTAAACGTAGCCCCTTCTGAACGCCATGTCATTGCGCTTGGTCAAGTGCATGCGAAACGTGTACGAATAAAATTCTGGCGAAAAACGGCTCAGAAATTAACAGGAGCTGGCGCAAGGCTACAGGGATGTAATTGGTGTACTTTTGTAAGTTGGCCTTCAGGCCCCCGGGGTGTGGTGCGCAATTGAGTGCAGGCGGCTTTGTCGACTTAAAAGTCGACCTACAGACCTGCCACGGATTAACTTAGTGCGCAGCACTGGCATGGCGGTAGTATATAGAGAGAAACAAGGAGATGGCTCCCCGAGCTGGGCTCGAACCAGCGACCCACGGATTAACAGTCCGTTGCTCTACCAACTGAGCTATCGGGGAACGGTCTTGACGTCGAACAGGGTGTCCGCAACGTCACAACGGCGCGCATATTAAAGATTTGCGGCGGGGGCGTCAATACTTGATTTATAAGATTTTGTACGCATTTGTATAAATCGGGATTAATTGCTTAAATTGTCGTCAATTCATAGGGATAGCTCGATCTCAGAAGAGGGAAAAGCCATGTCTTATCGTCCTCCCTGGTGGTTGCGAAATGGCCACTTGCAAAGTATTTATCCATCTTTGATGCGTAAGGTTGATGAACCTCACTTCAGGCGTGAGCGCGTGGTCACGCCGGATGATGATTTTCTCGATATTGACTGGGCGCAGCAGGGCTGTGGTCGCTGTGTGATTCTGAGTCATGGCCTGGAAGGCCATAGCCGGCGGCCTTATATGCTAGGCATGGCCAGGGCCGCTTTAGACCAGCAGTGGGATGTGGTGTCCTGGAATTTTCGTAGCTGTAGCGGTGAGCCTAACCGGCAATTAGCCAGTTATCATAGTGGAGAGACTCAGGATTTGGCCTACGTGGTTGAGTTGGCTTTGCGTCGCGGCTATTCCGAAGTTGCGTTGATCGGTTTCAGTATCGGTGGTAACAAGACCTTGTTATATCTGGGGCGAGAGAGGGATGTGGTGCCTGTACCCGTCAAAGCCGCCGTGGTGTTTTCTGTGCCTTGTGATCTCACAAGCAGTTCGGCGCAACTGGCCAAGCCTGTCAATGCACTGTATATGAAAAACTTTTTGCGTAGCTTTCGAGAGAAGTTGGGTCAAAAAGCCGAAATGTATCCGGGGCAGATCAGTATGCAGGGCTTTGATCAGATCCGCACTTTTCAGGAGTTTGATTCGCGCTACACGGCGCCAATGAACGGTTTTAACAGTGCGGAAGAATATTGGGCGAAATCCAGCAGTAAACCCTACATTAAGGCCATCAGGGTGCCTACTTTACTCGTTAGCGCGAAAGACGATCCTTTTCTTACGCCGGCATGCTTTCCTGTTAACGAAGCTGAACAAAACCCCCATGTATTTCTTGAGGCGCCAGACTATGGCGGGCACGTTGGCTTTATGAGCGTGGGGGAGAATGGCCGTTATTGGTCGGAACACCGGGCCATGAGCTTCTTAGCGCAGCAATGCGGTGCCGCACAATTCAACCCCGATGCTGCAGCAGTGGCTGTAGAACCTTGAGTACATTCTCCTTGATAAGTGGCTGTGCATCGGCGGTCGGGTGCAACCTGTCGTCTTGCATCAGTTCTGGTTTGAGTGCTACGCCATCCAGCAGGAAGGGGAGCAGAGGAATGTTGAACTCCCTGGCGAGCGCATGAAAGGTCTGATGAAAGGCCTCCGAATAGACTGGGCCATAATTTGGGGGAATATGCATGCCTAACAAAACGACCTTCGCCTGTTCGGCCTGTGCCAGGCTAATCATTTGAGCCAGGTTGCTCTGTAACACCTGAATGGGAAAACCGCGTAGGCCATCATTGGCGCCCAGCTCGATAATGACAATGTCCGGTTGATGTTGCTTTAGCAGACCGGGCAGAGCGCGTAGCCCGCCGCCGGAGGTTTCGCCGCTGATGCTGGCATTGATAATTGTCGCCGCGCTGCCAAGCTCCTCACGCATCAGGTTTACCCAGCCCTGCTCCACCTGCAGCCCATAAGCTGCGCTCAGGCTGTCGCCCAGCACCAAAATGCGTTGTGAAGACTGAACCGATGCCCATGCAGGTTGCGTAGAAAACACTAGGAACGCCAAGACTAAAACACAGTTTTTTATCACTTTGAGGGGCTGGCCGTTGTGGCAGGGCATAGACTCGGTTATAACTCCATTTGGCATAGCTAAGGCTCTGATTGCTGTAAAGGATGACGATTAATCTACACCCAAAGGGTAGTCCCGGACAACAAGGCAGGTAACATGGAGAACATTCTCGAGAGTTCTGAAAATGCGTTAGTGCAGCAGTCTGGCGAGCAGGCTAGCACTGGGGTTGTTGCGGCGACCAGGTTAAATAAATCCGTGTCTTTGCAAAGCGGTGAGTTGAATATCCTTCACGATATCAATCTGAGTGTCGACCAAGGCGAGAGTCTGGCAATCGTTGGTCGTTCGGGATCGGGTAAAACCACATTATTGGGCTTGCTGGCAGGATTGGATACGCCCACGTCGGGTAGTGTTAGCATGCTGGGGCAGCGTCTCGAACAACTGGATGAAGACGAGCGCGCGGCATTGCGGGCGCGCAACGTGGGTTTTGTTTTTCAGTCCTTCCATTTATTGCCGGCCATGACCGCACTTGAGAATGTCATGTTGCCGCTTGAACTCATAGGTGAAAACGGGGCTGAGAAAATGGCGCGTGATTATCTGGTCGAGTTAGGGCTGCAGGATCGCCTGCATTCTTTTCCAAGCCAATTGTCTGGTGGTGAGCAGCAACGTGTTGCCATTGCACGCGCTTTCGCTGGTCGACCCTCGGTTCTGTTCGCCGATGAGCCCACGGGAAATCTCGATGCCGATACCGGCGCGCAGATCATTGAGCAATTGTTTGATCTCAATGCGCGGGAGAAGACGACTTTAATCATGGTAACGCATGACGAGGCACTGGCAGATCGCTGTCATCGGGTAGTGCGCATTGATAACGGCAGTTTGCAGGAAGCCTGAGCATGGCGTTATTTCGAAACGCGGTTTTTCTTCTCTGGCGTCAGCGCCAACAATTCTCTCTTCGTCTCTTGTTGCTATCGCTGATTCTGGCGGTGATGAGTGTGACTGCAATTGTCGTGGTCTCTGCCCAGCTGAATACAGCCATGCAACTTTCGGCGACCCGCTTTATTGGCGCAGATCGTCAACTCACCAGTCCTCGCGCGGTGCCCGACGCCTGGTTACAGCAAGCACAGCAAAATGGACTAGTACTAGCCCGGGCGTTGGAATTCTCTTCAATGCTGGCAGGCGGCGAACGCTTCCAGCTGGTTTCGGTGAAAGCGGTAGATAGTAATTATCCGCTCAAGGGGGAGTTGATTGTATCGCGCGAGGGAGAGGAGCGTAGAGTCGTTGCAACAGGGCCGGTCGAGGGCGAGATCTGGTTACAGAAGCGCCTTTATAGTTTGTTGACCTTGGATGAGGGCGACTCAGTGACTGTAGGCAGGCAAGAACTGCTTGCCACGCAAATTCTTGAGCAGGAGCCGGATGTTGGTTTCGCGCTCGCCGGGCTATCGCCACGAGTGCTGATGAATTTAAA
>JBFHVM010000222.1:0-5528 GCA_041589495.1 Oleiphilaceae bacterium
CTCGAAAAAGCGCAGTGTATTGCAATACATGAGCATTTTGAGAGAAATTTTAACGAAGTCAGCGGGCAATAAAAGCGCTATGCGACACCCTCTCTTATACGGGCTCTGCCAGCTTAGGCCGATCACCAGCCAAGCCTACGGCCTGGCTCAATACGGCACGTTTCAGCGGCCCCGAGCGCTGTGCCAGTCCCAGCCCCAGATTGCGCAGCACGGTTAAGGACAGGCGACGATTACTGAAGCCATAGTAAAACACATCCATCATCGACATCATGCGCTGATTGGCTCCGCGACGACGACGCTGGTATTCAGCGAGCACTTGGTCGCTCCACCAGGTGTGATTTTCTACACGGGACTGCGCGATCAATTCTATCAAAACGGCCGCATCCATCAGTCCCAGATTTACCCCCTGGCCCGCTAGAGGATTAATCGTATGCGCCGCGTCGCCCACCAGCACCACGCCGTCCTGATAATAGCGCTGGGCATGGGATTTATACAGGGGAAAACTCCCCCGGGCGATCACCGACTGCAAGCGCGGCAGGGCATCCGGATAGGCCTTGTGCAGACGCTGCAGTAACTCGCTGTCTGTGGCCTCTTGCAGCGCTTTGACGGTAGCAGGCGCGTCGTACCACACCAATGAGGCATAAGCCTGCCCATTCAGGCTGGGCAAGGGCAAGTAAGCCAATGGCCCCTCGGGCCGGAACATCTGCCAGGTGATATCCTGCTGACCACCGTCACAGGCAACAGTACAGGCGAAAGCCGCCTGTTCATACTGCTCTTTAAACTGCCCCAGTTTCGCCGCCTCGCGCACAGGCGACTGAGCACCTTCGGCGCCCACCAGTAAATTCGCCGCGAGCACCTCACCATTGTCGAGATGCACGCGCTTTTCGACTCCGTCGAGTTCAAAGCGCTCCACCTTGTGCGGGCAAAACACGGTAATGAGCTCCTGCTCCGCCATGCAGGCATGCAAAGCGGCCTGCAGGTGGTCATTTTCGAGAATATGCCCCAAATGGCTGATGCCGGCTTCATCGGAGCTAAATTCGGTACGCGCCCAGTTGGAGATATCGGGCAATCGCGCAGCCAAACCCCGCTGTGGAGGCGCTTCATTCACCGCCAGACGGCGGTAAGTGCACAGCCTATCGGAGCGCAATCGCGACCAGACATCGAGGCGGGTGAGTATCTGTTCACTGGCATAGCTTATGGCCGAGACCCGCAGATGGGGCGGCTCGGAGTTGGGTATGGGCGCAGGTGAATACGCATCGACCACCGCCAGACGCAGACCACTACGTGCCAGCCCCAGCGCGAGCGTGGCGCCGACCATGCCGGCGCCCATGATAATCACATCAACATCGTGCTTCATGTTCCTGTAATGTTATCCTTGCTAAACCCAGATCAAAGCCCAACATTATGCACCAGAGCCATCGTTATTGATATGAAGGAGCCCCGCGAAATGTACCAGAATCGCCCCCTTGTTGTTCTCGGTCTGGCCTGTCTGTTCTGGATCAGCACGCTGGCCCAGGCCGCCTTGCCACACCGTATGATTGAGGGCGAGCAACTACCCTCGCTGGCTCCGGTCGTCGAACAGGCGGCACCAGCAGTAGTTAACATTGCCACCTATTCCACCCAGCGCCCCTACAATCCCTTATTGGAGTCGCCTTTCTTTCGCCACTTTTTTGCCATCCCCGATGATCTCGAAGAACGACGTGAAGTGCAAAGCGCCGGTTCCGGCGTGATTGTGGATGCCGCCAAGGGCTACGTACTCACCAATCATCACGTGGTGGGTGGTTCCAGCGATATCGAAGTGACCCTGCAGGACGGACGCAGTATTCCGGCAAAACTGATTGGCAGCGATAAAAAGGTCGACATTGCCCTGTTACAAATCAAAGCTAACAATCTCAGCGCTCTGCCCTTTGCCGATTCCGATGCCCTCAAGGTGGGTGATATTGTGCTGGCTATTGGTAACCCTTTCGGTCTGAGCCAAACGGTGACCAGCGGCATTGTCAGTGCACTGGGACGCAACGGCCTGGGCATTCAGGGTTATGAGGACTTTATTCAAACCGATGCCTCCATCAACCCCGGTAACTCCGGTGGCGCGCTAATTGATCTGCGCGGACGCCTGGTCGGCATTAACTCGGCGATTATTGCCCCTGCCGGCGGCAATGTTGGCATTGGCTTCGCCATACCGACCAATGTAGCCCGTGCCATCATGCGGCAGCTGATTGAATATGGAGAGGTAAAGCGCGGCGGTATTGGCGCCCGTTTTCAGGATCTGACTCCCGAACTAGCCGATGCCTTCAGGCTGAGTACTTTTCAGGGCGCTTTAGTAGCCAGTGTAGACAGTGACAGTGCTGCCGATAAGGCAGGACTCCGCGCCGGCGATATCGTGGTCGAAACCAATGGCCGCCGTGTGCGCAATGCCGCCGATATGCACCATCGCATCGGCCTGTCGCCGCTGGGATCAACACTCGAAATGATTGTGCTCCGCGACGGCAAGCGCCGCAACCTCAAAGCCAGTATACAGGCTATTCCGATTCCTTCGGCGAAGGGCGCAAGCCTGTCGCCCTACCTTGAGGGCAGCCAATTGATGGACTTTATTCCTCCCGACCAGGAAGATGCTGTGGGTATTCAAGTGACTGAACTGAGCTCCGCATCCACTGCGGCACGTCTGGGCTTAAAAGTGGGCGATATCATTTATGGCGTTAATCGCAACCGCGTGCGCAGTCTCGCCGAACTCAAGGCCTATCTCGCCGCACGTAGTCCTCAGGCCTTGCGCCTGCGCCGTGGATATGAAGATCTGGTTCTGTATTTGCGGTAAACGCAACAAGGAATGGATCTCCGGGGCGCGTTCAGGCCTGCCGCGCCGAACCCGGAGATCACGTAAACATCAAGGCGGAACTCCTAGGCGCTGGTTACTTTGCGACGCGCCAACCATTCCGGTTTTTTCACACCAATTTTGGCGAAACCCTCGGTCAGGGTCATGGGGTGCGCCAAACGCAGATAATCACTGAAAGCCATTTTGATGACCTCGTGGTGGTTACCGGCACGAAAAGCAATATCGCCTTCTTCGTCGAATCCTTCATACATGTAAGTGGGCATGTCATAGAGATTGCCAAAGGGCGGCATGGCACCGACTTCGCAGTGAGGAAAGCGATCCTGAAATTCTTCTTCGGTAGCCAGGGATACCAGCTCGGTGCCCATGGCTTTCATAAAACGGTCCCAACGTATTCGGCAGGAGGCGGGTAATACCACCATCGACATACACCCATCGAGATTGACCATCACGGTCTTGGCCATTTGATCGCCCTTTACGTTCACACGCTCTGCGATCTCTTTGGCAGTGTAAGCAGGAGAATGCTCGACGGACACATAATGTGTGCCGTGTTCGTCCAGATATTCTTTTAGTTGATCTACTGGCATCGTTACAACCTCAACTTCTCTGTGGCTGTCCCTTGCTTGTTTCTGCCAGAGAAAGCCTGTTTATGTGGCTGCGCGGTCACTGCGCCGATGTGTTTCGCTACTTGTTACGTGGATACTCGCTCGCTTATGCATAGTTGTTGCTTTCATCTTAGTCACGAAAAGCCCGACTGGGTAGTAGCTTTAGGTAACTGTCTTTAAGCGTGGTTTACCATTGGTTTTTTTTCAATGCCGAAACTAGCTCTGTGACACTTGTTTGCAAAACAGTTCTCACAAATAAAAAGGAGCTCACAAGAGCTCCTTTCAAGGTGGGACCGATACGCAGCTCATTACCCCACGCGATGCAGATGCACATCCTGCTGCGGGAACGGAATACTGATACCCTGCGCATCGAAGGCCTTTTTCACTGCCTCCTGCATGGCAAAGTTAACCCCCCAATAATCTGGAGTGTTCACCCATACACGCACGGTAAAGTTCACCGAGCTGTCTGCCAGCGCCGACACCACAACCAAATGCGCTGGATCTTTTAGAATACGTTCTTCCTGTGCAATAACGCTCTCTATGATGGAGCGTGCTTTATCGATGTCATCGTCATAGCCAATGCCAAATACCAGATCGACGCGACGTGTACTCTCCTGATTGATATTGACCAGACTGCTATTGGATAGCGCGCCGTTGGGTATTACCACAATGCGGTTATCACCGGTTTTGAGAATGGTATTGAAAATCTGAATTTCCCGCACGGTACCGATGTAGCCTTGGGCTTCGATCACATCACCGACTTTGAAGGGTTTAAACATCAGGATCAGTACACCGCCGGCAAAGTTCGACAAACTTCCCTGCAAGGCTAAACCGACAGCCAGACCCGCCGCACCCAGAATGGCAATAAATGAAGTGGTTTCGATACCCACCATGGATGCAACCGCAATCAGCAACACCGCCTTAAGCAAGACCGAAGCCAGATTGCTCATAAAGCGTCCCAGTGTGGGGTCCGCTCTAGCGGTAAAATGCTTGTCTGCCGCACTCACCACACGCTTAATAAGCCAGAGGCCTACTATTAGTGTGACAATCGCCAATAACAGTTTAGGTCCATAAGTCAGCACGAGTGTGTAAGCCGTCTCGGCCAGCTGCTCCATTTGTACGCCCGCCTGTTCCAGTTCTTCCATTGCATAACCCCTTATCTTGTTGTTGGTTGCATGAATTAGCAGAAACCAGCACCTTAACGACATGGCATTCCAGGTAAAAATGCCTTAGGGTGGCAGCCCCAGCCAAAGCGACCACCATAATGACCGCACAAAGATTACAAAGCAATCTGCAAAAAACGATTCAACGCGCGCAACTTACGCTCACCCAACCGCCCTATTGCCCTGATCTTTCGCTGTATTTGTTTGATCCCGAAGCAATGGAAGGTCCATTGAGTCACGATGAGGCACAAGCAGTGGTAGCCGAACCGGCTTACTGGTCGTTTTGCTGGGCCAGTGGTCAGGTATTGGCGCATTACATTCTGCAGCACCCGGAGTGTGTAGAGGGCAAGCGCGTTCTCGACTTTGGCAGTGGATCGGACATTGTGGCCATAGCGGCCGCCAAGGCCGGCGCCACCGAGGTAATCGCCTGCGACATTGACGAGCAAGCCCGAGATGCAATTGCCGTGAATGCCCATCAGAACGGCGTGGCTATCCTCTGCACGGATCAACTGGAAGGGCACGGTGCGATCGATCTGCTGACCGCCGCAGACGTACTATACGATGCCGACAATCTACCCTTATTGGAACGTTTTCGAGAATTGGCCAGCGACGTCTTGTTGGCCGACTCCCGCGTGAAGGTGCTGCCTGTGGATTACCTGAACAAACTAGCCAGCTACGAAGCCCGTACCTGGCCCGACCTGAACGAGTTTGAAGAGTTTAATCGGGTAAGGCTTTACCTTTCGGAACAAAGCGCGACATAAATGTCGAAAAAAATATAAAGTAAATTAGCACCCCAAGAATATCAGCGCCCCAGTCCAGCAACGAAAAGCTGCGATGTGGTAAATAGGCCTGCACCAACTCAATAAGCAGGCCAAAACATGCAAGGCCGATAATATGACGATAGTGCGGCGCTCTCGGGTGGGCAAAATGCGC
>JBFHVM010000223.1:0-5477 GCA_041589495.1 Oleiphilaceae bacterium
CAGGCAAATCCAGCAATGAAAAATTTAACACACTGGAAATGGTACGTGCTGGCTGATAAATCGCCGATAACACCCTACCCGCCACACCACTCTGATGCATATCGACCGGACTGGCGACAGTAATGAGATTGCGCACACGATCATCACCGGTTGCGGCTAGATACATCAACGACAACAGCCCCCCCATGCAATAGGCAAACACCGATACTTCCTCGCAGCCACTCTCCTGCTCTACGGCATCAACAATCTGCGGCAGCCACTCCAATACATAAGTTTCGAGCGACAGGTCACTATGATCTTCCGTCACCTCCCCCCAATCAACCAGGTACACATCAAAGCCCTTGGCGAGAAAAAAACGCACCACGCTACGATGCGGCATCAAATCAAAGATCATGGATGTAGCTGCCAATGGTGGAACCAGTAATACGGGCACCCGATGCCGCTTACGCTCCACTTTCACCATTTCGCCCGCGACTTCAATTTCATCCTCTTCGAGGGGGTGATAATGACGCACAGACATAATACGGTCACAGTGAATCACATCGTACGGGCTCAGATCGGAGATAATAAAGTTCTCCGCAAACACCGTTTGTTCTACGCCGTTCAATACCGACCAGAACACTTTTTCGACAAAGTTCGGACGACTACTCATACATTTACTTCCCGATTTTTGGTCTATGGACAGGGAAAGGTATGCTTCAGGTGCAAAGCTTCGAGCTCGGCCAGCATTCCCTCATCCAATGAAACATTGATCGACGCAATATTTTCCTTTAACTGCTCCATCGTGGTGGCACCGATAATATTACTGCAGACAAAAGAGCGACTATTCACAAAGGACAGCGCCAATTGCGTAGCACTCAGGTCGAACTTTTTGGCCAGATCGACATAATCGCTTACAGCGGCTTCGGCACGATCATGCGTATAACGAGTGAAACGATCAAACAAGGTCAATCGTGCTCCGGCGGGCCGCTGTCCACCCAGATATTTTCCACTCAGCACACCAAAGGCCAAGGGAGAATAGGCCAACAAACCCACCTGCTCACGATGCGAAAATTCCGCCATGCCCACTTCATAGACGCGATTCAGCAAATTATAGGGGTTCTGCACACTGACTGGCGCCGGCATATCCAAACGTTCAGCAGCCCGCAGGCATTCACTTAAACCCCAAGGCGTTTCGTTAGAGAGCCCGTACTGACGAATCTTTCCACTCGCCAGAAGATCCTTCAAGACACCAAGCGTTTCTTCAATACTCACTGGACTTTCACTATCGTCGGCTTGGTAACCCAGCTTACCAAAGTAATTAGTGCTGCGTTCTGGCCAATGTAATTGGTAAAGATCGACATAATCGGTTTGCAGGCGCTCAAGACTATCACTCAAGGCCTGCTCAATATGACGGCGGTTTAAACGTGGCCCTCCCCGCAAATGCGGCAACCACTCTGCAGGCCCGGCCACCTTGGTAGCCAACACAACAGCTTCGCGATTGTCGCGTTGCGCAAGCCAACTACCTATGTATGCTTCGGTACGACCCTGTGTATTTTTGGTGGGAGGAACCGGATACATTTCGGCAGTATCTATAAAATTTACCCCCTGCTCCAGCGCGTAATCCAATTGTTGGTGAGCCTCGGTTTCGCTGTTCTGCTGTCCCCAGGTCATGGTGCCCAAACAGATTTTACTTACCTTAACTTCACTCTTTCCCAGAAAACTGTATTCCATACGTCCTCCCAAACAAAAAACCCCGGCAAGGCCGGGGTTTTAATTTTAGCAGTTCCTGTTAACCACCCAGGAACTTGATCATCACACCTGCAGCAACTGCCGACCCGATAACCCCCGCAACGTTGGGGCCCATCGCGTGCATGAGCAGGAAGTTCTGCGGGTTGTTATCCAAACCAACCTTGTTGGATACCCGCGCCGCCATGGGGACGGCCGATACACCGGCACTACCAATAAGCGGATTGATCTTCTGCGCGCTGAATACGTTCATCAGTTTGGCCATCAGTACACCTGTACCGGTACCAACCGCGAAAGCAACCATACCCAGAATCAGAATACCCAGCGTTTGCAGATCCAGGAACTTGTCGGCACTCAACTTGGAACCAACAGACAGCCCCAGGAAGATGGTCACGGTATTGATCAGAGCGTTCTGTGCCGTATCGGACAGACGATCAACCACACCACACTCTTTCATCAGGTTACCCAGGCAGAACATACCCAGCAGCGGCGCTGCATCAGGCAAGCACAATGCCACCAGAACCAGCACCACGATAGGAAAGAGAATCTTCTCCAGCTGATTCACTGAACGTAACTGAACCATTTGGATCTTACGTTCTTCCGGCGTGGTCAGGGCATTCATGATGGGCGGCTGAATCACCGGTACCAGAGCCATGTAGGAATACGCTGCGACTGCAATCGCACCCAACAGGTGTGGAGACAATACGCTCGCTACATAAATAGAAGTAGGACCGTCCGCACCACCGATAATACCGATCGCAGCAGCTTCATAAATGGTGAACTCCATAATGCCCGTGCTAGTCAGCAGTGCTGCACCGAGAACGGTACCGAAGATACCGAACTGTGCCGCCGCACCCAGCAGAATCGTTTTGGGGTTAGCCAACAGCGGACCAAAATCGGTCATGGCACCAACCCCCAGGAAGATCAGCAAAGGACCCACCGTACTACCGATAATCACACTGTAGAAGTTCGCCAGCATGCCATTCGCATAGCCCATATCTTTGGCAACGCTTTGCGCAGCCGCGACGGTGCTATGGTCTGCAGTTTTAAAGGCTTCTTTAAATTGCCCCAATACTTCCTTGGTGATCTCCTGACCGGCCTCAAATGGCACATTTAACACCTCGGCCAGAGCTGCCATGACTTCCGGCTTATGGAAGTAAATGGCATTTTCTGCTGCAGTCAGTGCAAGGCCCGCTTCAGGGATATTCGCCAAAATACCACCAAAGCCGATGGGCACGAGCAGCAATGGTTCGAAGCCTTTCTTGATCGCCAGATACAAGAGAAACAGACAGACAACAATCATCGAAAATTGTCCGCCTGTGAGATTGTAGAGACCGCTACCGGTCCAAAGATTGAGTATATTCTCCATTACCAGTAGCCCTACTACAGTGTCATCAAAGTATCGCCAACGGCAACCGAGTCACCCACTTTCACGTTGATAGTACCAACGGTACCTGCACGTGGAGAGCGCACTTCGGTTTCCATCTTCATGGCTTCGAGTACCAACAGCAGGTCACCTTCCTGAACTGCCTGACCAGGCGTCACGACGATCTTGAAGATATTACCCGCCAGAGGTGCAGGTAGTGGCTCGCCTCCACCGGCAGGCGCTGCAGGTGCCGCAGCGGCAGTACCACCTGGTGCAGCACCGACAGGTTTGATACCTGTAATGTCTCCACCCTCTTCTACTTCAACCACATAGCTCTGACCGTTTACAGAAATGGTGTAAACTTCTTTACCTCCAGCAGATTTAGCAGGTGCTTTTACATCATCTTCAGAAGGAACAGGTTCGAACGCATCGGGGTTGCCACGATTTTCGAGGAACTTAAGACCCACCTGTGGGAACAGAGCATAGGTCAGCACGTCATCAATCACGTCATCAGCCAGCTTGAAGCCTTTCTCTTCGGACAACTTCTTCAGTTCTACGGTGAGCTTATCCATCTCGTCTTCGAGCAGGTCAGCAGGACGACAAGTAACGGGATCTTTACCTTCCAGAACGCGATCTTGCAGTTCTTTATTGTAAGGAGCAGGCGCCGCACCGTACTCTCCCTTCAGGATAGCAGCCGTTTCTTTGGAGATATTCTTGTAACGCTCGCCAGTCAATACGTTAAGTACCGCTTGCGTACCAACGATCTGGGACGTAGGCGTTACCAGAGGAATAAAACCGAGGTCTTCACGTACACGGGGAATTTCTTCCAGTACCTGATCAAACTTGTCAGCTGCGCCCTGCTCTTTGAGCTGGTTTTCCATATTGGTCAACATGCCACCAGGCACTTGAGCAATTAGAATACGAGGATCTGTACCACGCAGAGAGCCTTCAAACTTGGCGTACTTACGACGCACTTTACGGAAGTAATCGCTAATTTCGGAGAGCAGCTTGATATCCAGCCCAGTGTCGCGCTCCTGACCCTCAAGGGTCGCAACCACAGTTTCGGTTGCTGTGTGTGCATAGGTCATGGACATGGACGAAATCGCCGCGTCAACACGGTCAATACCGGCTTCGATGGCCTTAAGTAAGGTCATGTCGGCAATACCAGAGGTTGCATGCGACTGCAGTTGAACTTCAAGATCGGTTTCTGCTTTCAGACGGCTAACCAGTTCGTAAGCAGTATATGGCGCAAGCGTACCGGCCATGTCTTTAATTGCAATGGAGTCTGCACCCAGATCTTCGATCTGCTTGGCCAGGCTCACCCAGTTGTCCATGGTGTGAACAGGACTGGTGGTATAGGAAAGCGTACCTTGTGCGTGAGCACCGTTATTCTTAACGGCTTTGAGTGCACGCTCCAGGTTGCGTGGGTCGTTCATCGCGTCGAAGACACGGAATACATCGACACCGTTCTTAACGGCACGCTCTACGAACTTGTCTACTACATCGTCTGCATAGTGACGGTAACCCAGAAGGTTCTGCCCACGCAGCAACATTTGCTGGCGTGTATTAGGCATTGCTTTCTTCAACTCGCGAATACGATCCCATGGATCTTCACCGATGAAGCGAATACAAGCATCAAATGTTGCTCCACCCCAGGATTCGGTGGACCAATAACCGACCTGATCCAGTTTTTCAGCAATGGGTAACATATCGTCTATGCGCATACGGGTCGCTAATAGCGACTGGTGCGCATCACGCAAAACCAGTTCGGTAATGCCTAGTTTTTTCTTCGAGTCAGTCATCGATTTCAAGCCTTCTGTTAAAGGTTTAAACTTCCGTCACGTTCATTTCTTGTGGTCAGAACGGTATTTGGCAACTGCAGCAGAGAGTACTGCCAGCAGCTGAGCGTCGTTCGTACTATCTTGGGGAGCAGGCGTTGCAGCCGGCGCTACAGGTTCTGGTGCAGGCGCGTACTTAATCACCAACTTGGACATCAAGCCAGTTAAAAAGACGAGAATGGTCAGGAATACGAAAACGAAACCCATACCCACCAGCATCAGGCTGAGCGCATCAGACATCAGTTCAGACATTAGTGCTTTCCTAATGAATTATTGATATTGAATCGGACGTATTTTTTATTAAAAAAGGTCAGATCCGCGAAGCCAGCGTAATGTACATTTTTTGGCATGCAGAGGCAACCTGAGACAACCCATGAATCATGGGGCCACGGCAATTTTTAATTAAAAGCAGAGCAAACCCGAATGTTCGCGTCGTTGGGTTAATAAAGCGGATAATAGAACGAAAATGGCGCGGCTGGGAGGATTCGAACCTCCGACCGCCTGGTTCGTAGCCAGGTACTCTATCCAGCTGAGCTACAGCCGCG
>JBFHVM010000224.1:0-5471 GCA_041589495.1 Oleiphilaceae bacterium
ATGGGCCTGGTGATCGAAGTACACCACCACGAAGTAGGTACTGCAGGTCAGTGTGAAATCGGTGTTGGTGCCAACACGCTGGTTAAGAAAGCAGACGAAGTACAGATCCTCAAGTATTGCGTACACAACGTGGCGCACGCTTATGGCAAAACAGCGACCTTTATGCCTAAGCCTCTGGTTGGCGACAACGGTTCTGGTATGCACGTGCACATGTCTCTGGGCAAAGACGGCCAAAACATCTTTGCTGGTGACGGCTACGCTGGCCTGTCTGATGAGTGCCTGTACTACATCGGCGGTATCATCAAGCACGCGCGCACCATCAACGCCTTCACCAACGCTTCTACGAACTCTTACAAGCGTCTGGTTCCAGGCTTCGAAGCGCCTGTTATGCTGGCTTACTCTGCCCGTAACCGTTCTGCTTCTATCCGTATTCCATTCGTTAGCTCGCCTAAGGCGCGTCGTATGGAAGCTCGCTTCCCCGATCCCACTGCTAACCCTTACCTGGCGTTTGCAGCACTGCTGATGGCTGGCCTTGACGGCATTCAGAACAAGATCCACCCTGGCGATCCTGCTGATAAAGATCTGTACGACCTGCCAGCAGAAGAAGCGGCTGAGATTCCAACTGTAGCGGCGACTTTCGAAGAAGCTCTGACAGCATTGGAAAACGATCACGAGTTCCTGACCAAGGGCGGCGTATTCACCGAAGACATGATCCAGGGCTACCTTGACCTGAAGCGTGAAGAAGTTGAGAAACTCAACATGACTACGCACCCTGTTGAATTCGCGATGTACTACTCTGTATAAGCGCTGAATTTGAACGATTAAAAGGGAGCTTCGGCTCCCTTTTTTGTTGGTTGGCAGGCAATAAAAAGGAGAGCAAACGCTCCCCTTTGAGATAAACGATAACTAATCTTACGACACGCTGGCGATATCCAGATTACCCTGATCAATCAATCGCTGTATTATTTCGCCGTCATTGCCCCCCAACTGACTCAGATCAGTCTGATCGAGCACCAGCTGTTGCGTTCCAGAGGATGTCTCACAGGCAATCACAGTATTGTCGCCATCAAAAGAGAAATGCAGCGTTTCTTCGAGCGACTCTCCTTCTGCCACCAACAACTCGCTCAACACCAGCGTGTCACCGCCACTGGCCGCGTGAAAACCTCCTATATGGGCAATGCCATCGGTCGTTTCGGGCTGCCACAAATACAATTCTCCTCCAGCGGAGGGCTCTTCATTTTGAGTCAGCAGCAGTGCATCATCGCTGGTTTCGAATAGCGCCGCACTGGCGTAGGCCGGCTGATCACTACCATATACCGTCACAATGAGGTCGAACGGGGTATTGTCGGCACTGTGCAAACGTACAAAGTCACGTACCACTTCGCCATCGTTCAATGCTGCGATTTTTTCATGCGCTGTATTCAGTTGATAAGACCAGTTACCCTCGCTATCAATACGCGCCACACCAAACTTACCCTCAAGATTATCGACTACCTGAAAACTGGATTGACCAAAATCCGGATCGAGCACACTTAACTTGCCCGAAGCACTTTCTCCCAGCGCCAGATCTATTTCTACACCGTTGGCCAGGTTTGCATCACTGAACTCGCCCTGTTCCAGACGAATCTGAGCCGTGTGATTAGTGCCTTCGATCTCCACTTTCAGAGTGTGACGACTACCATCCAGGGTATTCAATGAAACAAAATCGTAAACCACATCGCCTTCTGCCAGCCCCTTCACCGCATCCAGCTCAGGATTGAGTCGATAGGTCCAGTTACCCGCACCATCGATATCCACTTCACCAAAGCGCGTGCTTTTACCAAACTCCACCGCAAACCGGGCTTCTCCGGCATCGGCATCTGCAATATGGAGTTTACCGGTGGCCGCGGGCCAGGCCTGAACCAGTTCATCACCGTTATCTTTTAACTGGGCACTGGAATCGCCCACCACTTGAGGCAGATCGTTACTGCCATGTATCGTAATACTCAGGGAGTGCTTGCCTAAAGAAATGGTCTCGGAGAGAGTATCACCAGCGCCGAGAGCCTGTACGGCTTCGGCCTGATTATCCAGACGGTAGAGCCATTGACCGCCGGCACTGATATCGAGCACGCCAAACTGGGTGACTATCTGTTGCGCGGCGACATTCCCGGCCAACTGCCCGCTTGCGGTCATCTGAAAGTCTTCGGTCACAGCATGCAGCGAAGCCATCGCCTCGCCCGACTCAAAATTTTGGCCGGCGGTACTATCCTGCGGAGCTATAACGCCTTCTAAGCCCGCTTGTTTGGCCGAAGCAAGCGTAAATGATCCTGTATTCTGGGAATTTTCAATCAGACTGGTTTCTTCCAGATCCAGCAAAGGCATAACTTTACCAAAGCCTGCCTGATCCGCGCCGGCAGCGATGCTGACTTCGGTGCCTGCCGCCGACGCCTCAAGCTCATTGATATCGAGATCTTCCGCCAATAGCTGCTGTTTTAAAGCCTCTACCTGCTCTTCGACATGCACGCGCAGACTTTCTTCACCTTCGCCGGCCAATAATTCGGCGCGCCCCTCGGCCGGCAACTCAATATTGATCTGTTGCCCGGCATCAATTACGACTTGCGCACCCTTCGCGCTCAACAACACATCGCCCGCATAAATGGCTTGCTGTTCGCTTAATGGCTGTTGTATCTGCCCAGCGGCGCTCTGCACCAGTACGCTGCCCGTTACATTAACGACCATTCCTAGAGGCGTACTCATGACGATTATCCTTTCTGATTAACTCAATGTTTAACTATATCCTTATTCTGCGACTTTGTGCCGGGCTTTGCGAGTGCTTTTGTAGTGCAGCTGTCACGCTTTGTTAAGGGAGTGTTACGACTTGATAGAGTCGGAGGTCGGACGGGTGGCGGAATGTAGATCGTCATTCAGCTCGACGCGATACTAGCCAGGTCTGGGGCTGGGCTTGTTGGCATAAATGCCAACCTACAGGTGTTTTCCGATTGACACCAGCTCTGTAGGTCGACATTTATGTCGACGCGGTGTTAGCTAGTCCCTAAGCATATCGTGTTGGGAAAGCGCTTTCAGTGAGGGCAAGAGTTTGATAGTGGCAGACGTCCGACTATTCAGATCCCAAAAACAACTGCGTAATATTCCGCGCGGCCTGGTAGGGACTGAGCTGGCCGCTAAGGACCTTTTCCTGCAATTGTGGTAAGCGCTGCTGTACTTTTTCGTCATTGGCCAGCTGTTGCGCGAGGAGTTGCTGAATGAGTTTATCCATCCAGGCGCGGTTCTGCTTACGGCGCTTTTCTTCGAAACGCCCTGCCTGCTGAGCGGCCTGCTGGTATTCTTCCAGCATTTGCCACACTGCGGCAATGCCCTGTTGCTTAAGTGCCGAGCAGCACATGACTTTGGGCGTCCAGACTTCGTCCGGGTGCAGTAAATGCAAGGCATTCTGATAGTGCTGCCTGGCTTGCTGCGCCGGTGCCTGAAAGTCACCGTCAGACTTATTAATCAGCAGCGCATCAGCCAGCTCCATAATGCCGCGCTTGATGCCCTGCAGTTCATCGCCGGCATTGGGCAGCATGAGCACCATGAAAAAGTCGACCATGGCGGCCACTTCGTATTCGCTTTGCCCCACGCCCACGGTTTCGACCAGAATTACGTCGTAACCTGCCGCTTCGCAAAGCAACATACTTTCGCGGGTTTTGAGGGCGACCCCACCCAGTGCGCCCTCACTGGGACTCGGGCGAATAAACGCGCCGTCGGCGCGTGCCAGTTGTTCCATGCGGGTTTTGTCACCAAGAATACTGCCGCCACGCAAGGGTGAACTGGGGTCCACTGCTAACACCGCCACCCGCTTTCCTTGCTCCAGCAGATACAGACCAAAAGTTTCAATAAAGGTGGACTTTCCGACGCCCGGCACGCCGGTAATGCCAATGCGAATACTCTTGCCCGTGTCGGGCATGAGGGTATTCAGCACCTGCTGGGCCGCATCACGATGTTTTGGCAGCTTGCTCTCCACCAGCGTAATGGCCTTGGCGAGGGCGCGACGCTCACCGCGCCGCAATGCCTCAATCAGTGCATCCTGCGTGGAGCTCATGCGCCTCCTTGAGCGACTTTAATGGCATCCAGTACTTGCTTGGCCGATACCGGAATGGGCGTACCCGGGCCAAAAATGCCTTTCACGCCAACGGATTCGAGAAATTCATAATCCTGCTTGGGGATCACGCCGCCGGTGACCACAATAATATCATCGGCCCCTTGCGCTTTGAGTGCTTCGATCAGCGCCGGCACCAAGGTTTTGTGCCCTGCGGCCTGAGAACTCACACCCACCACATGCACATCGTTTTCGACCGCCTGCTTGGCCACTTCTTCGGGTGTAGAAAACATGGGTGAAAGGTCGATATCAAAACCGGCGTCGGCAAAGGCTGTCGCGATGACCTTGGCACCACGATCATGCCCGTCCTGCCCCATCTTGCACACCAACATACGCGGGCGGCGGCCCTGCGCCCCTTCGAATTCTTCTACAGCCTGCTGAATGGCTTGCCACTCGGCATCCTGCTCAAAGGGCGCACCGTACACACCACTGATGGTGCGCGACTGGGCCTGGTAGCGGCCATACACCTGCTCCAGCGCAGCCGAGATTTCTCCCACACTGGCTCGCAAGCGCGCAGCCTCGACACTCAGGGCCAATAGATTGCCTTCGCCACTTTCGGCCGCGACAGTGAGTGCGGCCAGCGCTTGTTCCGCGGCGGCCTGATCTCGCTCCTCGCGCAGGACTTCCAGACGTTTGATCTGGGATTCACGCACCGCCACGTTATCGACTTCGAGAATGTCCAGCTCGTCTTCCTCATCGAGCTGGTACTTGTTCACCCCCACAATCACATCTTCGCCGCGATCAATGCGGGCCTGCTTACGGGCTGCACTTTCTTCAATGCGCAGCTTGGGCAGGCCTGCCTCAATGGCCTTGGCCATGCCACCCTGCTCTTCAATTTCTTCGATCAACTCCCAGGCCTTATCGGCAATCTGCTGGGTGAGACTTTCCATCATGTAGGAGCCTCCCCAGGGATCGGCTACCTGACCAATGCCGGTCTCTTCCTGCAGAATAATTTGGGTGTTGCGGGCAATACGCGCCGAAAACTCAGTGGGCAGCGCCACGGCTTCATCCAAAGCATTGGTATGCAGGGACTGCGTACCACCGAATACCGCCGCCATAGCTTCGATGGTAGTGCGAATCACATTGTTGTAAGGGTCCTGCTCGGTGAGTGACCAGCCCGAGGTTTGGGAGTGGGTGCGCAACATGGAACTCTTGGGGTTTTTGGGACCAAACTCTTCCATAATACGATGCCACAACAAACGGCCGGCGCGCAGCTTGGCGATCTCCATGTAGAAGTTCATGCCAATGCCCCAGAAGAACGACAGGCGCGGTGCAAAGGCGTCGACATCCAACCCGGCCTTGATGGCCGTGCGCACGTAATCGCGACCATCACTCA
>JBFHVM010000225.1:0-5421 GCA_041589495.1 Oleiphilaceae bacterium
CATTACCATAGAAGAGGCTGTTGCCCAAATCATCGCTCAATTCTCCTGCCTCAAGGGCTGCTCTGAAGGAATCGGCATTAAGCGAACTACGATATGCTTTCATCAGCGCTGCGACGCCAGCCACATGAGGCGTGGCCATCGAAGTACCCACCAGCTCAGTATATTCCGAGGCATAAATCGTACTCAAAATGCCATCCTGAAACCCGTCGTAATAAACACTGCCGTAACTTGTGCCTCCCGGAGCCGTCACGTCTATATAATCACCATAATTGGAAAAGTTAGACCGGGTGCGTCGATCATTGACCGAACTCACCGCCACAACACCCGGGTAGGCCGCGGGATAATTAGGCTCGGAAGAATTACTGTTGCCCGCAGCCGCCACGACAATAATTCCCCTCGCCAGGGCACTATTGATGGCGTTTTCCATGGTTTGTCCGCCTAGCTGCCCATTAGACAAGCGCAAGTCGCTTTCGGCAACACCCAGGGACAGGTTTATAATATCTGCCGGGCGTGAAGGTGGCGAAGGAGCCGTGCTGGACAGGCCCGCAGCGTAAAGAATGGCATTCGATATATCCGCCAAAGTCCCCGAGCCATCTACACCCAGCGCGCGCAAAGGCATAATCTCGGTATCGTAAGCGACCCCGGCTATACCTCTGTTGTTGTTACCTTCTGCAGCAATTATTCCGGCCACGTGTGCACCGTGATAGGTATTGCCTTCGTCATTGGGGTTGTTATCGGGGCCGTCTCCATCACCACTCAAACTGCGACTGATAATAAAGTCGTAACCTTCACTGCTGATGTTATTGATCAGGTCATCATGAGCGGCGTCGATACCGGTGTCGATCACCGCGACGACGACGCCCTGGCCCGTAGAAAAGTCCCAGGCCGAGGGAAGTTCAAGCATGGGCAAACTCCACTGATAAGGATAAGCCGGATCGTTGGGTACCGCTGAAGCACGCAGTATGTAATTAGGCTCCGCGTACTCCACATCATCGCGTTGACGTAATTCTTCGATACGCTGCAGTGTTCGCCATTTAGCTTGTTGTTGCGCCGTGAGCGCACCGGAGGCTGCGCGCATTTCGAACGACATGGCCTGATCAAGATAGGTTTCGTCAAATCGGTAATGGCGCGCCAAAGTCCCTATCGGTTTGATTTCATTTAAGGACGGCCCCAAGGCAGCCTCACCATTATCGCTAACGGCGCGCCTTGAATTGCGTTGAGCGCTTTGCGTATTGACCCTAGCTGAAGCTGCTTCGGATTTTTCTTTAAATTTAACGATGACCTCGCCAGGCATGAATGGCTGATTAACTCCGGGCGGAGCGACGGTACTGACCTGAGCACTTTGTCCCACCGACAGTGCATACAGCGTGGGTGCAGAGAAGTTCTGCCGGGCGATAATTTCTATAAAATGTGCACCATCTTCACTGATGGTGATCGCTTCGGTAATTGCCTTGTCAATCGTTACCTCTGCAACGACATCCCCAGCCTGAGTAAGACTAATGGCTTTGCTCACCCGAAGGGTCACATCGATGCTGTTACCACCAGTTGTACCGTCCGAACTGGCGCGAAACACACTGAGAATAACCTGCTGTCCACCGAGTAGCTGGACAAAATAGGTGTCCTGACTATCTTCTTCAAAAGCAACGGGGTCGTCCCCGACTCCCCCCAAAGAAGACTCGTAGAACTCACCGGAAAATCCACTGACATAACCGCCTAACATCGCCGGATTGCTAAGTACTTGCGCAGTCTCTAGCGTATTGTTGTTATTTTCAAGGGACGGATTGTTTCTTCGCTCCACATCGGCGTCTACATCGGATTCCGGCTCGATGAACACCGCCCCCGATAGGGTAAAACTATTCGCACTGGAACTACTGGCACTGCCACCGCCACAAGCGCTAAGCGCCACCAGCGCGATAAGAACTAAAAACACGCGATATAACGAAAATTCCATACTACCTATTCCAGAACACGCAATGACCAGACTCGCCTAGCAATCCGCCGATTAATCTTACAAGTTTACTAGTAATCGCCAAATCAATAGTTATTTTTGAGCACATTCCTGTAAACAAATTCTTGCATCGCACAAACAAATTAATACTCACGCAGCCTGGTGCGCTTTCTTAACGTGAACAGCATCCCTTTATACCACTCTATGAAATGATAGCCTTATACAGTGCCAGGGATTGGCGCGGCAAGCAGATAACCGTATGTTCAGCAGCAGCTAATTGCTTCTGACTCGTCCGCGCGCGGCCCATTGCTGGCTTGTCTCCATACATGAATAAAAGGAACTTATCATGCATCAAGAGTGCGATTTACGCTCACAACACCTTCTGCCTAGCGCTCAAGGGAGCAATCTACGCAATAAACAAAAAACCTTGTCGACTCTAATAGCTCCGGCCATCCTTTGCTTAACCGTGGCCAGCAACAGCCATGGAGCGATTATTTTTGCCGATGATTTTTCACGATCGGGCTCCAGCAACGTTGGTAATCAATGGCTAGAGTGGGAAAAAGACAGCAATGATGTCGCCATCTCGCAACAGCAGTTACGCTTGCGGGACCACCAGACAGGGACGACCGATGCAGCGGCATGGCACACCATTGACGCAATCGGCTTTGACAACCTGGAGCTGACTTTTGACTGGAGAGCTCTCAACAGCACCGAAACCAGCGACAGCCTCTATGCAGGCCACCGAGATGGCGACGGAATCTATCACTCCTTCTGGTCAACCAGTCTGGGCGGTAGCCACTTTGAACAGGTCAGCCTGACACTTGGCGGCTCATACTCGAATAGTGCCTTTGATCTCGCTTTTTGGATTGATGTGGGAGCGAGCAACGAAACCGTTTATCTCGATAACGTGATAATTGATGGCGTTCAAATCACCCCGCCAGTGGTGACGCCACCTACCGACTTTCTCCCTACACCACCCACGACACCGGCAACACCCGTTGCGTCCGTCAACGAACCAACTAGCCTCGCCTTACTGAGTTTGGGTTTGCTTGGCATGTCAGCTCGACCCCGTCGACCCAAAAAACAGAGTTAAACCATCAACTAAAAAAACACCCCGCGATGCGGGGTGTTTTTTATTAACTATCGCTTAGTGAGACAGGATAGTTTGAACCATTTCCTGACCAGCACGTTGCTGCGGCACAGTGGTAGCGTGGATTTCATCCCAGAATACGAAACCCGTCGCTACAGGGAAATCACTACACTCAGGATTTACCGCGCCCGCTTGAGAGAAGATATAGATGCAGGCATCGTCGGTATTGGTATAACCGTAATCTTCGCCACCAGCAATTTGCTCACCAATGAAACCGAACAGATCAAATTCGATCAGATCCACGCCGGTACGGTGCTCTAGTCGAGCCAGTTTACGCGCCAGTTTTTTGTTGTACTTGGCCGAAAGCTTGGTAGTGACCTGCGGCAGGCGCTGCGCCTTGCGCTGTTGTGATACGGTTTGCGCGTTTGCCAGCAATTGCATGGTCGCCAGATCTGTTTCGGGAATCGCACCGATGTCGGGTGCATTTATCACCAGAATATTCTCTGCACCTGCATTGATCAGCTTTTCGATTTGAGCGATTTGCGACTCAACCGCCGTGTTGATGGAATCACGAGCAGCCTGACGAATTGCGCGACGCTCTTCTCCGGTCTCAGCAAATACAACACCCGAACGAATGTCACGCGCAGCGCGAATATCGTTACCACCAATCAAAACCACGTAAAGGGCATTGGCGTCGGCCTGTCCACCATTCATCATCAGGTAAGAGTTTACCTGTGTGGGCAGATTAATATCGGGAGTGCTTTCGTCGCCGTCTTCGTCAATGGCCTTAGCACCAGCAATAGCATAGTTATTACCGTTAGGAGCGCCAGGAACCAAGTGATAGGAGGGAGAAACACTAAAACCCAGTGCGCCACCCACGATTTCAACCGCTACAGGGCCATTGGTGAAACGCTCAGGTGCGCCTTCCTGCAAAACAGCCAGGTTACCTGTGTCGGACAGACTGTCCCCAAAAATGGTCAGACCACTGAATGAACTTGCTTGTGCAGCAGCGGTACCCAGCATTAAAGATGCTGCGGCGGCAAAGCCTTTAATCATTTTATTCATTGCTTTACTTCTCCAGTTTCATTATTGCGCTTAACACGCTTTTTATTTGTTCGGACTCTGATTGCTCCCAAAGGGCGCTCTCACAGGCTGAACAGATTACGTAATCAACCTGCACTCAGCAGTGGCAAAACCGGGTAATTTCGGGCAGTTAGGCCATTTACCCCGCCGATTTAGCGACATAGCTCACATTTATTACCCAAAACTTTCTTCAACACTTTCAGTATGTTGCGTCAACTCTAGCCTATCGACCTCATCTAACTGGCATTGCGCCAGGACAAAATTAGCTGTACGCACCACCGCCCGCCAACGCGGCTTGTCCGGCACAGATTTAATACTCAGGTATTTATCAAAGGTACGTGTTTTGACGGTGGTGCCATCAATGTAAACCCGCCAGCAACGACTGCGTTCGGCCAGTTCGGCCTTACTTGATTTGGCGTAACGCTCCCACAGATTGAGCGTAAGGCGATGTAATGCCACGATTCGTGCCTTTACCTCATCGTTAGCCACGCCGCCTTTAGTTACTGCAGGGCTTGTCGTTTCAACATTTAAAGACTGCTCTTCTATCACCTGGGATACTCGCAGTTGCTTGAGGGCGCCTTCTATTTGATTTATTTTTCTGCGATTCTCACTCAATTCTCGGGTTAGGGAGTTGAGTGCTACAGCAGGATCATGCGCCTCATTACGCTCTATTTTACGCACTAGTAAGGCTGCATAGCGTTTTCCGCTCTCTTCAAATACGCGAATACTGCATTGCCAACATTCTCTCGGTAATCGACCGCTCGTAGTGAGCCAGCGTGGCAGGATCTCTGGGTCGCGAAGGCAGGTTTGTAATTCAGCAGCAAGATCTTCGTTAAAAAGTTGCGAAGCCAGTAATGGAGTCTGGTCACCCCGCAAATCCTCAAACTCTCGTTTGGCAGCAACATTCATATATACCGCTTCGAGACCATGATTCAACAATACAATTAGCTCATCCGAGACATCGAGCACTTGCAATAGTTGGGCATTTAGCACCGACAACTCTTGCTCAAGCGCCTCCCTTTTGCTTATTTCTGTTCTTAGACGCTCATTTTCTCGAGAGGCTATCCAACTCTTGCGCACACTTATCTGACTACTCACTCGCGCAATTAATTCTTGCTCGTTATAGGGCTTGATCAGGTAATCATTAGCCCCAACACTTAAGGAACGAACAATATCCTGCACCTGGTGTCGTGCCGTAAGCATGATGATAGGAAGCTCATAGCTGTCGTACTGTTGGCGCACACTTTGGCAGACCTCAAAGCCATTCATACCGGGCATCATCAGGTCGAGCAAAATAATG
>JBFHVM010000226.1:0-5360 GCA_041589495.1 Oleiphilaceae bacterium
GTTTTTACTGCAACTTATCCCGATGCCAAAATCCGCGAACATCAATGTAGATATCGCCAATCAGAAGCTTGTATTGGAACATCCCAGCAAGGGTAGACTCGTCTATAGCGTATCCACCGCTGTAAACGGCCCGGGAGAACGCAATGGTTCGGGTTGCACTCCCTGTGGCCAGCATATTATTCGCGCCAAAATAGGTGAAGACATGCCTGTGAACACGGTTTTCACAGCACGTCGCCCCACAGGTGAAATATTCAACGAAGCACTTGCGCACCAATTTCCTGAGCGGGACTGGATACTTACACGTATCCTTTGGCTAAGTGGTAAAGAGCCTGGTAAAAACCGGCTCGGTAATGTCGACACAATGCGTCGCTACATTTATATTCATGGCACACCAGACACCGAACCCATGGGAAAGGCTCTCTCCCATGGCTGTATTCGTATGCGCAATCGGGATATTTGTGAATTGTTTGATCTCGTAGATCCCGGCACTCCAGTGCTCATTAACTAATTCGAATAAACAGGCCAAAAAATGACTAAAAAGGCAGTGAATCCAGGACCCTTGATGATCGACCTGGAGGGCTTGACGCTGACCGCCGAGGAAGAACACTTAATCGCCAATGAGTTTGTTGGCGGTATCATACTGTTTACACGTAATTATGAGGATCGCCACCAGCTTGGCTTGCTCATTCGGGCAATTCGGGACATAAAGCCAAATATACTCATTGCTGTAGATCAGGAAGGTGGCAGGGTTCAACGATTCAAACATGACTACACGCGATTACCTGCAATGCAATGCTTGGGAGAAATCTATCAAGAGGACACCGAGCGCTCACTTAAAGTAGCACGTGAGCTTGGCTGGCTGCTCGCGGCAGAACTCCTTTGCGAGGATATCGATATCAGCTTTGCGCCGGTACTCGATTTGGATTTTGGCATCTCTTCGGTCATTGGAGACCGATCCTTCGCTGGTAACCCTGAATCGGTCATCGCACTTGCTGGCGCTTTAATGCAAGGCATGCATGAGGCCGGTATGGCGTGTACAGCCAAACACTTCCCTGGTCATGGCGGGGTTGCCGCCGATTCGCACATTGATATTCCTGTAGATGAACGTGATATCGAAGAGATTTCATTAAATGATCTGGCTGTGTTTAGTGCATTGGCTTCACAATATGATGCAGTCATGCCTGCCCATGTCATTTATCCGGCCATTGATCAGAAACCAGCTGGATTTTCTCAAAAATGGCTGGCCATTTTGCGCGAACAGTGTGGATTTAAAGGGGTTGTGTTCAGCGACGATTTGTCGATGGAAGGGGCGAGTGTAGCGGGTTCGTTTGCCGATCGAGCAGAGGCTGCACTAGAGGCAGGTTGTGACATGGTTTTGGTGTGTAACCATCGCGAGGGAGCCAAGGAAGTTCTCAGGTATTTTGAATCACAATCGCCGGTTGAGAATAAAAGGCTGCCCAAGATGTTGTTGCGGAGCAAGCCCGCAAAAAGCTTTGAAGAACTGAAACAACTCGAACGCTGGCACACGGCTGAACGTTTGATCAACTCGATTCAATCATAAGGAATATCTCGTGCAAGAAAACTGGCGACGTTTTTTCGACTGGTTTACGGAATACGGGCTTGCCGACTCGGCTTACCGAAATGCCATTGAGATCTTTGTCGTAGTATTACTCACAGCGCTGGTGAGTTTTATAGCGGGTAAGGTTTTTAATCGCCTTGAGTGCCGATTAGGGCGCACCAAAAATCTCTGGGACGATAGTCTGTTACACGCAGCCAAAGCTCCTGCCGGTGTCGCGATTTGGCTTGTTGGTTTATCTGCTGCTTCACTGATCGCACGTGAACAAACCGAGTCAGAACTGTTTGACCTGGTTGAGCCGATACAACGCATTGGCGTTATTTTCTGTCTGAGCTGGTTTTTAACACGCTTTATCCGATCTTCAGAGAACGTACTGGTTTCTCCTGAGCGTATGCAAGAACCCATGGACGTCACGACCGTGAGCGCGATTGGGAAGCTACTGCGTGCATCGGTGATCATCACCGCGACTCTGGTTATCCTGCAGACATTAGGTTATAGCATCAGCGGGGTATTAGCCTTTGGTGGTATTGGTGGTATAGCCGTCGGTTTTGCCGCTAAGGATCTGCTTGCCAACTTTTTTGGTGGCCTGATGATTTATTTGGATCGACCTTTCAAGGTAGGAGACTGGGTGCGTTCACCTGACAAGGAAATCGAAGGTACGGTCGAGAAAATTGGTTGGAGGCTAACGACGATTCGTACATTCGATAAGCGCCCACTTTATGTCCCTAACGCGGCGTTCACCAACATCTCGGTACAAAACCCTTCTCGCATGTCACATCGGCGCATTTACGAAACAATCGGTTTACGTTACGACGACGCACAGCATCTTGAGACAATCATTCGTCGCGTCAAAGAAATGCTGTTGGAACATGACGATATTGATACCACACAAACACTGATCGTTAACTTTGATGCTTTTGCTGAGAGCTCGCTCAACTTCTTTATTTATACTTTCACGAAAACAACCAACTGGATTGAATACCACGATGTGAAACAGGATGTACTGTTTCGCATACTCAGAGTTATCAAAGAAGAGGGTGCCGAAGTTGCCTTCCCCACCTCAACAATTCACCTTCCCGATCCCATGGTGTTCAAACAGGCAAAGGATTAAAACATATGCTCGCAATTATTGGTGGCACGGGCCTTAACCAACTTGAAGGCCAGGTGATCCATGAAACTAAATGGTTTTCTACGGCCTATGGCGACCCCAGTGCGGCGGTTCAGTTTGGTGAGTTATCCGGCCAGCCGATAGTGTTTATGGCGCGGCACGGCGAGCCCCATAAAATTGCCCCGCACCTGATCAACTACAGGGCGAATATCGACGCATTGCGCCAGGCCGGTGTGACGAAAATTGTAGCTGTAAATGCGGTAGGAGGCATCGCTGCAGATTTTCATCCTGCAGACATAGCTGTTCCAGACCAGATAATAGACTATACCTATGGTCGTGAGCATACGTTTTTTGATGGCGATGAACTGGAACATGTAGATTTTAGTTTTCCCTATACTTCATCTCTTCGCAAGGAATTAGTGGCGGCAGCCAACAGCGCGGGCATTGAGGTAATTTCGGACGGTGTATATGGTGCTACACAGGGCCCGCGACTCGAAACTGCCGCTGAAATCAAGCGCTGCAAAAATGATGGTTGTACCATGGTGGGAATGACTGGTATGCCCGAAGCTGTACTCGCACGTGAGGCAAAGCTTGATTATGCCTGCCTGGCGATCTCTGTAAATTGGGCTGCAGGTCTAACGGAGCATGTGATTACGATGGAAGAGATTGAACTGGCCATCGATCAGGGCATGGGTAAAGTCAAAGCGACACTTCAGGAATGGGTAAAAATAGCCAAATTGTGATGCGTTATTTTCGCGCTAGCCAGCGATCGAGCTGATTTGCGAAGGTTTGTTTATCCTGAGCGGAAAACGCGGCTGGCCCGCCAGACTGTACGCCGCTCGATCTGAGGGTTTCCATGAAGTCACGCATATTCAACCTGGCTTTGATGTTATCGCGGGTAAATAAGGTTCCACGCGGGTTCAATGCCAGTGCGCCGATGTCGATGACTTCGCTGGCTAGTGGGATGTCTTGTGTGACCAGTAAATCTCCTGCCTGAATCTGCGTGGCGATATAACTGTCAGCAACGTCAAAGCCTTTTTCTACCTGACGAAAGCTGACCAGTTCATCACGCTTGATATTCAAAGGGTGGTTGGCGACAAAGCAAACCGGCGTGTTGGTTCTGCGCGCGGCGCGAAGAATAATATCCCTGACTGGCTGCGGGCACGCGTCAGCATCAACCCAAATGCGCTTTTGTGTATCTGTCATGGTGGATCCGTGTAATCCAGCGCGAGGCTGTGTGGAGACGCGATGCTTTTGATGGTCACGATGAGCCCCATTGCCGGGTGGTCGATATAGTGGGTTTCTCCATCTTTCACGCGCCGGCTTTGGGAAAGTCGCAGGGTGTTTTGCGGTAAATAGCTGAATCCTTTGGTTGCCAATGCGCCGTTTTGCAAAGCCAGCGGCTGGACCAGCCATCCGAGCGGCCACCTTTCGAATTCATCTTCGAGAAGCCAACGAGCAAGGGTATCGTAGGGCAGGTGAAGGAAATCGTTCTTAAACACATCGATGGCGACGTGCGTGTAGCGATTTCTGCGCAAGTGAAGATAACCTTCAAACATCGCGAAAGGGCCACTTTGTGGGCCTTCGAAGATGCGCACAGGCAGAAGTTCCTCATTGCGCGGCAGTTTCTGCTTCCAGGCATAGTAGAATACCGGCCTGGTAAGTGGGTCCAGCATGAGGCGATTATATGCTTCCAGTAAGTCGCGTTGCGCATCCTCCAATGGTGCGATATGCCTGTCACTTAATGGCTTGCCAAGTTCGTAGTAGGTCAGAAAATCCTTACGCTGCGAAGGCATTAATTTTTCGGGGTGTTCATGGCGTAATATTTCGAGGTCACTTTGCGTATGCTCGAACAAAATAGCTTCGATCTGATACCAGTCTTCCGCGACATCTTCGGCAAAGGACGACACGCTAAAAACTACCGGGATAACAAACATCAGAGCTGTAATTCCGCGGTTTAACAGTCGCATATTCTCAATCGACCTCGATAAGTTAGTTAGGCTGAGCGAGTGTAACACTCGCCGACAACATTTGGGACAAACAGGAGTGATAAGTGGTTTTTCGCATACTGGTTACTTGCCCTGTGCAGATTTTTCGAGTGTTTTAAGTAATTGCTCAACGTTTGCTAATAGTGCTTCTGCGTCGTCGGACTGCACATTGAACCGCAGCTTGGTTGCGCCCTCCAGTCGATAGATCTGCGGAGCTTGTTGTACCATTTGGACAATGCTCAAGGGATCAACATTGGTGTCGGCACCAAATTCAATAGTGCCACCCAGGCTGCCTGCATCAATCTTGGCGATACCCAGGTGTTGCGCCTGCAATTTGATCGCAGTTTGCCTGAACAGGTTCTTAACCGGGTCTGGCAACATGCCAAAACGATCAATCATTTCTACCTGTAGTTCTTTCAGGGCTGCATCATCCTTGGCGTTGGCAATACGTTTATAAAGAATGAGTCTGGTATGCACGTCTGGCAAATAATCATCGGGTATAATAGCCGGTAAGCGTAAACTGACCTCTGCGCCATGAAACTTGCTTTCGAGCTGCAGTTCTTTGCCTGCCTTCATGGATGTGACGGCCTGTTCCAACAGCTCCATGTATAAAGAAAAACCAATCCCTTCGATTTGTCCGCTCTGTTCTTCGCCCAGCAATTCGCCTGCGCCCCTGATTTCGAGGTCA
>JBFHVM010000227.1:0-5346 GCA_041589495.1 Oleiphilaceae bacterium
CTCTCCCAGCTGAGCTAACCACCCATCCTGAGATGGATCATACAATTCGGTAAAACTGGCGGACCGGACGGGACTCGAACCCGCGACCCCCGGCGTGACAGGCCGGTATTCTAACCAACTGAACTACCGGTCCGCATTCTTTGCCTTGTTCGCTTTGAACCAACTACCTTGCTACTTTCTGCTACTTTGCGAACTCACAAAGGCGTTACAGCGGCCTGATAAATTGGTGGGTGGTACAGGGATCGAACCTGTGACCCTCGCCTTGTAAGGGCGATGCTCTCCCAGCTGAGCTAACCACCCAACTCAAATCGAGATGCGCATTTTACGGATTATCCGGAGCCTGTCAATCACAAATATGTCATTTTTTTAGGCTAATTTTTATGCGCAAAAAACAGTCATCAAACGAGGCACTGTATCGCCCGCCCGCCAACGAGATCAGTTCAAACTTTCACTAATACGCTGCGCCTCGGCACGACGCTCGCTGTGCATACGCTGCAGACGATCATCAAAACTCACTACTGTTTCGTAATTGGGCTTGCCAGGTGGCCAAAACCACCACAGACCCGGCTCGCCAGGCTTGGGTGGCTCTGGCAGGGCAGGCTTAATATTCCCGGCACGCGCCTCACGCTCCAGTCGATCCAGAGTCAGCTCATCGTTCAATGTGAGTCCTGTTACCGGCTTACGCCAAGGTGCCAGCCAATTACGCTTGGGTTGACGCATCTCTTCTATGGCGGCGAGATATTCCTCCGGGTCGTCGGCCAGCCTGTACAGCTTTTGCTCCAGCGTCAGCTCGGGCTCGCCCCGCAACTCTTTAAACATGTCACTCGGCAAGTTCCATAACGGAAAACCGAACAGGAAGTTATTGGACCAGGGCCAGATAATGGAAAACCAGCCATAATCCTGATAATCACCTTCCAGCATGGCACGAATTTGGGCGGAATCGTTAGGCGTCCAGAAAGAGTGCTCAAGGTAGCGTGTCCCTTTCATTTCTTTCAAGGCAAGCTCTTCATCCACCATTTGCAGATCGGCCGTGGCCATTTCGTCTTCCGGATCCAGATCGGGATGCAGGCGCTTGGGCAGGGAAACTTCGCTGTGGCGGAAATAGTGCACAGAGCCCGGGTCAACCGCCAAACCGATATCACCCAGCAGATTAAGATCGAAAGCCATCATTAGCTTATCATCGAAGGACTCAAAACCGATGAGCGGCAAGACACCTTTGCGACCAGTAATATCATAATTACCCGCTGGCAACTCAACCACAGTCCATGAGCCACTGCGCAAGTTAAAGACGTTCAAGTCATTGATGTAGTAACTGGGCGCCTCTAACTCCTCGTCTGCCCACTGACTTTGCGGACGGTAGAAATAAACCAGACCATTGGTTTCTTTATCCCAGTCGTCTTCACTCAATGGTTCAAAGGGACGACCATTGGTATTGGGGAAGTAGAAAGATCCCAGATTACGGCCGGTGGACCAGTAGATAGAGGGATACCAGCCACGCCCCTGCTTATGGAAGGGTTTGGAATAGGGAGCAGTGGTATCGGCCAGCACCGACGTGGAAGCCAGCACCAATACCAAAGCCAGAAGATAGTGTAAGCGCATTACGCCACCTGCGTGTCACGGGCAAAGCGTGGATTCTAGCATGCCTGGCCACCCGTTTTTGCGATGCAGGCCGCAAGTCATTGTACCAGCGGCGCCGGACCCGCCCCCTGCTGCTGCAACTTCAGTTGATTGAGCTGGCGCTCGAGATCCACCACGCGCTCATTGAGTTGTCGGCGACTGGCATTAATCGACTCGATCGCCTTGGCGTTATCGGCACTCTTACTGCCGGCGGCCTCAATTTTATCGAGACGCTGCCTCAGGTTAGCCAACTCTTCAGTAGTTGCTTCTCGTGTAATACTGGCCTCGCTTGCTGCCAGCGCAATACGCTTTTCCATGGCAGACAACTGTGACTGCAAATCCGACAAGAGCTTTTCGTTGCTGCTGGCCACCGACTCGAGCTTTTTCGCGAGTTTTTTCTGATCTGCCAATACAGCGACTATTCGGCTTTCGAGCCCCGCAACGGCGGCCTCATTGGCCTGGATGGCCTTTTTGTTGCGATCATTCGACACACCCCAAAGCTTACGCATCTCGGAATCCAGAAAATCCAGCTTCTTTTCTACGGCACTGCCACTCTGCTCAAGCTCTGCCCCGGTTTCGCTCAACTCTCCTTCCAGCCGCGCCATCAACAACTTACTCTGCCCAACAAACCCCTCGGTATTATTGATCTGCTTGCGCAGTTGCGTGAGCGCATCCTGCTGTTGCCATAAGCCAAAGCCCAGAAAGCCGCACACTGCGATCAGAATGACGACAAAAAACCATAAACCAACTGGCGGCTTGCTACGTACAACCGGGACCTTCGGAGCAGACGCTGATGTTTTTTTAACTGTGCGTGCAGAGCGATGTTTGAATTGATCCAATTCATCGCGATCAGGACGTAAACCTTCCATTCATAACCCCTTTATTTTGCCGCCTCGTTCGGGCGACTTTATCAATTGACTGCGATTCTACTCCCTGCGCGAACAAGTGTTAACCAAGGCCTGATGAAAAGCGTAATTTAGCGCAAACCAATTTGATTTGCATGGTACCGGGCGACTCACTAAACTATGCGGTCTTTTTTTAACCGGTCTCGCTCTGCGGCGATTTTCGGCACGAAAGATTGAGGTATTACAATGCAGGCACTAGTCGGAATTATCATGGGCTCCAAGTCTGACTGGCCCACCATGGAACACGCAGCCAACATGCTCGATGAGCTGGGTGTTGGCTATGAAGTCAAAGTGGTTTCGGCGCACCGAACTCCCGACCTGCTCTTCGATTACGCCAAATCGGCCGAAGAACGCGGCCTGCAGGTTATTATCGCCGGTGCCGGCGGTGCAGCACACCTGCCCGGAATGGTGGCCTCGCAAACCAACTTACCCGTTCTGGGTGTTCCGGTGCAGTCCAAAGCACTAAATGGTCTAGACTCTCTGTTGTCTATTGCGCAAATGCCCGGCGGCGTTGCAGTAGGCACACTGGCTATCGGCAAAGCAGGTGCCAAAAATGCCGGATTGCTGGCCGGTCAGATTGTAGGCTTACAACAACGTGAAGTACTTGACGCCGTTGCCAACTTCCGCGCCAAGCAAACGCAAACGGTTCTGGATCAGCCTGATCCACGCGCCTAAGCCGTAGACACAGGTAGGGGACTGTAATAATGAAGAAAATCGGTGTACTGGGTGCAGGCCAACTGGGCCGCATGCTGGCTTTGGCCGGCTACCCTCTCGAGTTGGATTTTGCGTTCTTTGATACCACAGGTTCGCCCAGCGCGGGCCTGGGACAGGTCACTATAGACACCAACGCTGATCTCGACAACCCAGCCCTCGAAGCGTTCATCGACAGTGTCGACGTAGTCACCTATGAGTTTGAGCACCTACCTCTGCCTCTGACCGAACACATAGAAGAAGAGCATGTACTGTACCCACCTTCTCGCTCGATCAAGATCTGCCAACATCGACGTGAAGAAAAGTCTCTGTTTAATGAACTCGGCATACCCACTCCGGAATACCGCATCATCAATAGTCTTGCTGAGTTACAACAAGCCGTTACCGAGCTTGGCACCCCCGTGGTCAGCAAAACCACCACCGAGGGTTACGATGGCAAAGGCCAGTTTGTGATTCGAGAACCCGCGCAATGCGCAGAAGCCTGGCAAGGCATAGGCAACCGCGAATTGATTGTTGAGGCCTTTGTGCCCTTTGATCGAGAACTGTCGATCATTGCCGTACGTGACTCCAAGGACAACATGGTGGTGTACCCGCTGGCGGAAAACCACCACCACGAAGGCATTCTGCGTTACTCCACCGCGCCCGCCCCTCGCATCAGCGAAGAACTATTCCATGAGGCGGAGTCCTACATTCGCGCTCTGATGCACGAAATGGGACACGTTGGCGTACTGACTCTGGAATTGTTCGAAGTGGACGGCAAGCTGCTGGCCAACGAAATGGCACCTCGCGTGCACAACTCCGGCCACTGGAGTATGGAAGGCGCCCATTGCAGTCAGTTCGAAAACCATATTCGCGCAATAGCGGGCCTGCCGCTGGGTAACACCGAAGCCATTGGTTACACCTGCATGGTCAATATCATTGGCGAGAAAGGGGATACCAATAAGATTCTCGCCCTACCCTACGCACATCTGCACCTTTACGGTAAAGAAGAGCGCCCGGGCCGCAAACTGGGTCATGTTAACGTACGTGCCGACTCCCTCGAGGAGTTAAAGTGGCGCGTTGAAAATGTGGCATCACTACTGCCGGGCTCCCCTCCCTTCAAAGGCTATTAAAGCAGCCTGCCAAGGCCTCTGAAGGCATGGATAAGCCCTGATGACAGTGCTATCATCAGCTGCCGAAAACCAAACAGTCGCTCGCTTCGTATAGCGGCTGTGACAACTTAAAAATCACCTGATGGAGAGGCCTTATGGCGATCGAACTTCCTGCGTTACCTTATGAAATCAACGCACTCGAACCACATATCTCGCAAGAGACTCTGGAGTATCACCATGGCAAGCACCACAAAACCTACGTGGACAAGCTCAACGGCATGATTCCTGGTACCGAGTTCGAAGGCAAATCACTCGAAGACATTATCAAGAGCTCCAGCGGCCCTGTATTTAACAACTCCGCTCAAATCTGGAACCACACTTTTTACTGGAACTGCCTGAGCCCCAACGGTGGTGGTGAGCCTACTGGCGCAGTGGCCGAAGCCATCAACAAGGCATTTGGCTCTTTCGAAGAGTTCCAAAAGCAGTTTAATGATCGCGCTGTAAACAACTTTGGTTCCAGCTGGACCTGGCTGGTCAAGAACAGCGATGGCTCCCTGGAAATCGTCAACACCAGCAACGCTGGCACACCAATGACCGACGGCCAGGAAGCATTGCTGACCGTTGACCTGTGGGAGCACGCGTACTACATCGACTTCCGTAATGCACGACCCAAGTACCTCGAAGCCTTCTGGGCCCTGGTGAACTGGGACTTCGTCGCTGAGAACCTCGCTAAGTAAGCCGGGTTTCGGACACAAAAAAAGCCGGGCATCGCCCGGCTTTTTTTGTTTTTAATTTGTCGACATGCCTGTCGACCTACAGAACTTGGAACTTCACCTAAAGCGGCACTCGTAGGTTGGCATTTATGCCAACAAGTCGTGCCACCTGAAACCTCAGTCGACATAAATGTCGACCTACAGAACTTGGAATTTCACCTAAAGCGGCACTTGTAGGTTGGCATTCAGCCAACAGGTCGTGCCACCTGAAACCATTGTCGACATAAATGTCGACATACAGAACTTGGA
>JBFHVM010000228.1:0-5316 GCA_041589495.1 Oleiphilaceae bacterium
CCATCCTAATGTGAAGTCTAGTTCATAAGTCAGACGCCTTTGGCGCGACAATGAATGTACATAAAGTACCAAGCCAGTTATATCTATTATTAGTATAAAAATGTAACTCTAAAACACTAATTGTTATAAAGCCACACACCAATTTGACCTACTGGTTTATTTTTCGATTCTTTTTAGCATTGAGAAACGATTAATGCCAAGTTACGGCACAAAAAAACCCGCCGGGGCGGGTTTTTTTGTGCCCGGGTCAGACTAACCGCGACAGCCTCTCCATACGCCCCAAGCCCAGCCGTCTGCCGCATGGTCAAACTCATCACCACAGTTCGGATCGCGCGAACCGCCCGAAGCACCAAGATCAAGGCTACATTTGTCGTGATCCATGCAATCCTTGGTATAGGCACTTGGCGCCCCCCAGCCACAACCGCCACCGCAGCGTCCCATACAACCGTAACTGCCGCCACCATTGCTATTTACAACAACATTACGATTTCTCACAGTGCCATTATCACCCAGATCATAGGTTGCAGTGACTGTTGTTCCCTTGTAGATACAGCTAATCCCTTCGTTTCTCTCATTGGCCAAAGCCGATGTGCAAATAAAACACATTGCCAATAAGGCCATCGTCAAGGTTTTCATTGTGCTCTCCTCTTGTATCATTTTTTATTTTTGATGGGTGAGCAGCCAAGGGCCACTCTCTTGGGAGGCTTAATGCGCCACCCGCTTGCTGCCGTCCCCAAAACGGAGACGGCGACAATTACTGATAACTGCTTTCGATAAGGCGTTTGTGGTGCTGATAGTCGTCGGGTGAATGAGACCAATAAGCCATCATTTGCACCAACATAAGACCATGAGGGGGAATTTCATCGTACTTTTCGTGTAGCCGTTTACCAAGAGCATCCGCTGTTTTGGCAAGCAGTTTTTTCTGCTCTGCATCCAGTACGGCACCACCTCCGTCAAGCTCCATGGCAAAGGTGGCCAAATCAAAGTAAGCCTCAAAAGCCAGCGGCGCCTCTTCGTCGGCAATACTCAAGGTGAACTTGACTTCGTTATTGGCAAACAAGCGGCTTTTGAATTTCATTTTGCCAAAATCAGCGTCAGCGCGACCTTGTAACAAATGATGCGTATTTTGAAATAACTTAAGCTTTACTTGCTCTTCGACGCCACCGCTAACAACACCCAAGCCGGCCAAAGTTGCCTCAGCCGCTGGTTGCGCGTATACGCCTGTGCTCAAGAGCAGAACAAGAAAATAAACTAATCTACGTGCAAGCATCTCACGCCCCTTATCTATCGATAACTTGACGAACAGAAACCAACCGCCGCGACCGGGCCTGATCGGTCGACGGCAGAGGATCACCAGATCCTGAAAAGTTTCCTGTTAAGGTGCTCCTTGCAAACACACAGTTACCACGCCCCAACAGGGGTGTACGACGATAACAACGACAACGTGTTTGGTTGTGAAACGCGTCCGAGCGGACATCACAGCTTCTTCCTGTTGGCGGGCAAGCTTCCTTTATTTTTATTCTTGCCGATGCCAGTAAGAGACTCTAGGAATTAGTTTATGAGGAACTTTTCAGATTTGATTGACCGAAGGTGCCTTGCCGACACCCAATTGGCATGTGAGGTAGAACGTTAAAAGGCATTACTAGGTGAATGTGGCCATGAAAGCATAACTTGGTCAGTTTGGCATGATTATGCTTTATGGATACCAAAATTGTCTCATGATGGGCTTAGCGAAAGTTGCGAGAGGCGCGGAACGGGAGATGGGAGAAACTATTGGCGCCGACCAGTCGGACGTCAGACGTCTGACGCTTACAGCCCGAGATGACTCAAGGTAGAGTCAAATTCATCCATCAATGTATACTTCTCACCGAGGTCATCCTCGGTGGGAGGTATACGCCATTGGATGAATTTATATTTAGGCTAAGTCCGCAGCATAAGTGCGGAACTGAAAAGGTATTCCGCTTCTGGTATGTCACAGCACCATTAACTATGGATGTCCAAAGACCAGTCACAATTTTCAACAGAGCGTGAGATCCGTTCCTGTTTCTTAACAGCCTATTTGGGTATGGCTGCATGATGCTTACACGCCCGGCCACATTGTAGTTTCGTCACCACAATGTCACGATTTTCTGAACTCCGAGCTGAAATCGGACTAAAACTTAACCCAAACGCGACAGCAAAATATCTTTAGCCTGATTAATCTGCGCAGCCAAAAAATCGTTTCCGCCACGATCAGGGTGAAACTTCTGCATAAGTTTGCGATGCGCCTGAATAACATCCTCACGCGTCGCGGCCTCATCGAGCCCTAAAATTTCATAGGCATCGGCTACCGAGAGGTTGCCGCTGTTTACAGCACCCTCTTGAGACTCTGTTCGCTCTCTTTCCTGATAGGTGCGCCACTCATCCCCCAGCTCTCGCTGCAAAAATGCCTCGAGCAACTCGACAGAATCCGCGTGCTTTTGCTGCGCCTCTGCGTACAAAGCCAACAATTCGGGCTGAGAAAGCTCGGAAAGACGTTTGCCTGCAAATTGACCAGCAATGATTTCACCATCAAGATTGGCACTGTCGTGATCCAGCTCCATGCGCAGCAAGGAAGTGGTTACCGTACTTTGCTGCCCGGAACCGGGTGCTTTATTGGCCTGTGATTGGTGATAGAGATTTTTGAGAAACGGAAAATAGCGCGCTAAGGGCCAGGCTTTTTTGATAAATGGAATGATTGCCGTGACAACCGCCGCAATGTAATGAAGACGCCCCGTTGCCGTGAGCAATAGCACAACACCAAACAGCAGAGCAAAGGCAAAACGCTTCCAGAAGCGTTTACGACCTGCCTGATCCAGACTATTAAAATGACGAAGCAGATACACCAGCCCCAGCAGCAGGGCCACAATCAAAAGTAGTCGTGTCACTATTTAATCCATTTACTTTGGCTCAACATCAAACCATGAAAAGAGCTTACTTCAATTGTTCCAATAACGCACTGACTCTTGCAGAAGACGCCAGGCGGTGCTGCTGCAGCGCATTCCTGCCGCCCGCAGCATAGACCGCCACGGCGGCAAGTAATTCGCCTAACTGCTTGGCGCTATTGGCATCAAACTGACAGTGCGCACCACCACTGAGACGCGCCATATGCGCAAAAGCGCGTGTGGTGTTGGGATGATTGCCTTCCTGAAACAGAAAAGCGCGCACGCCATGTATACCCAGCTGCCCCGAGAGATCCCCCAATTTATCGATGGATTCCTCAATGCTGTCACCCACAAACACGAGGGCCGCCACTTTGTTTTTGGCCTGTTCCTTTAAGGTATGCGTCAGCACGCGTGCAATCTGCGTTCGCCCGGCCAGGCATTCCACGGCGGTAATCTGGCGGCTCAGGCTGGCCGCGTCCCGCGCCCACTCGCTGGCCTGGAACTCGCGATACCCCCGGTAGTAGCACAGCTGCACCTGCAAATCTCCCACTTTAGCCACCTGCTCAAACATCTGTGCATGCAGATACGAAGCCAGGTCCCACATGGGCTGGCGACTCGCTGTGGCATCCATGGCAAAAATCAACCGCCCACGTCCCTCTGCATCACCCTTCTGCGGCAGCCGCTTGATCTCCTCCAGAAACTGGTTGACCGATTTTTGTTGGCTTTGCGGTAGTTTAGGTTTGCTCATTATCTTTAAGTCGGACGTCCGACGAAATAATTCTCCATGCTTACCAACGTTAGAGACAAGTCAAAATTTTCACCACGCTGCCTTCGAGCTCAAAGCATACAGCGTCCGACGTCAGACATCCGACGTCCGACTCGATCTCAATAATTCCCTCGCCCGCTCCACAACAGGTAAATCAATCATCTTACCTTTAAATTCTGCGGCCCCTTTGCCTTCTTTCAAGGCCGCGTCAAAACAGGCGACCAGTTCGCGTGCTTCGTTGAGCTCTTCTTCGCTTGCAGTCAGCACTTCATTGAGCACTGCGACTTGTTTGGGGTGGATACAAAACGCGCCGGCAAATCCAAGATCGCGAGCTTTGCCTACGATTCCGCGAAAGGCGTCGATGTCGCTGTAGTCGGCAATGGAGCCAGGAAAGCCAAGCGGGACAATGCCGGCGCGTCGACAGGCGAAGGCCAGCATCTGGCTGGGACCGTAAAGTGTTTCGGGGTTGGGTACCATGCCTGCCGTGGCCGAGAAATCCTCAGAACCGATGGTCATGGCCAGTACGCGAGCGTGTGCCGAGGCAATCGCATCAAGGTGCGGCATAGCCGCCACCGATTCGATCATGGCAATCATGCCGGTGTGCCCTGCCGGTAAACCTCGCAGCTGCTCCAGCTCACAGAGCCTGTCGGCCAGAAAGTGCAGAAACTCTGCTGATTCGACTTTGGGTACCACAATGGCACTCACGGCCTCGTGCACACTGGCATCAAGGTCTTCGATGGCCATGGCGTGGTCCTGATTGATACGCACCAATGCCGCCGCACCGTCTCGGGAAACTTGCCTTGCAGCAGGGATGACGCACTCCCGAGCCTCTGCCTTCTGAGCCAAGGGTACGCTGTCTTCCAGATCCAGAATGTAGGCATCGGCACCGCGAGTATGAGCTTTGGCCACAAACTTTTCGATATGTACCGGAATAAACAGCGCCGAACGCCACCCCGGATAATGCAGTTTTTCCATTGTGGACTCCACGTTAATCCAATACGCCTATGCGATTTTAGTCTGCCAACGTTGCTTCAATCGACATACATAAAAAGTTTTCAAAATCCGCCGACCACAGTTTCAGGTCATTGCCTTCGGCGACGCCGGCTACACTGAAGTCATGACTATCGAAGGTAGGGCGCATGGCGCGAAAACTGAACTGTTTGATGCGACGACCTGCCAGGTGTTTGCGCGGCAGTTCCAGTAGCAATGTCGTTAATAAAGGACCATGGACGAGCAAAGCAGGATAGCCCTCTACTTCGGTCGTATAAGAGCGATCGTAATGAATACGATGCCCGTTGTAAGTCAGTGCCGAATAGCGGAACAACAAGACCGGGTCAGGCGTAATGGTATCGCTGAACGCGGCTGCCGTGGGCGCGGGCTTACCCGGAGGTAACACAAACTCTTTACTTGCGCTGGCTTCACGATAAACAATGTTCTGCGTTTGCGAAATACATAGATCTTCGTTTTGGTAGATGTCGTGACGTACATTCACAAACACCAGCGTCCCCGTGCTCCCTTCTTTCAATTCTACTGAATCGATTGTCGATACCCGATGGGCAGGTTCGCCGATCAGCAAAGGCTTTTCGTAGCTCGCTTCGCCTGCGGCCCACATGCGTCGTGGCAGGGGTACGGGAGGTAAGAAGCCTC
>JBFHVM010000229.1:0-5188 GCA_041589495.1 Oleiphilaceae bacterium
GCCTAGAAATGTAGCCCCCCATGCTGTCTGGTCACCCTGCCTCGCGCAGAAGACTTGCGGGCTGCAAAGACAAACGACTGAACAAATACCGCGCGCCAAGCCCGAAGATCAGAGCCGATGCAGCAAAGGCCAATAGCACGCCCAACCAATAAAGATCCGTCTCGAATATTTTCAAACGCAGCTGCAGTATTAGGGCAGCGATTGCCAAGCCCAAACCGATCGAAAACATACTCACGATTGCACCCAGCAAGGCGTACTCGATACGAATCGCAGCCCGAATATAGGACATGCGTGCGCCGAGGCAATGCAGAATCACAGCATGATAGGTTTGTTTTTCGCGACCGGCTGCCATCACGCTCGCCAGCACCAGCAGGCTCACGATCAGACTGATCGACGATACGACAGCCAAGCCTTGGGTGGCTTTGTTAAGCAGGCCGGATGCAGAGTCGACCAGGTCCTGCGTGCGCACGGTTACCACATTGGGCAGGCTTCGCGCCAGCTCAGCCTGCAAAGCCAGAGCCTCTTCGTTGCTCATATAAACCGTGCCCACGTGCATATTGATAAAGGGATCGAGCGCGTCACCCGAAAATATCGCCTCAAACCAGAATCGAGTCTGAATGCCCTGCTGGGAGTATATGGCGACAAGGAGGCCAGTCCTGCTCTGACCGACCAGAGAAAATCGAACACGGTCTCCCGGCTGCAGTGCCATTTGATTCGCTTCGCGGTCTTCCATGGCAAACAGAAAGTCCACACCGTCAGGTAGTTTGCTTAGTTGGTCGTCTGTCCACAGACCTCCTTCGACAACACGAATACCATCAATATTGCCCGACAAATAACTTAGCTTATGCTCATCCCGTGCCATTTCCTGCCAATCGATATCAGTACTGGCCAGATCACGCACGGGAGTACCATTTATACCGGAGATACGCCCGCGCACCAGGGGCGACAGACTGAGTTGTTGCAAAGAAGCGTAACGCTCAGTGATCTGTCCCAGGGTCTCGAGTTGGTCATTACGCACATCGTAAAGAATCAGTGCCGGCGACTCCTCAGGAATCGTGTTGTGTACCAGGCGCAGCAGCGATACCACAACTACCGTGCAGGCCACTAGCAAAGTCAAAGCAGCACCCAAAGAAAGCAGCGTGACACGTAATGGCGTTCCCGGTCGGTGCAGGTTGGCAAGAGCAAAGCGCCAGGCTGGGCTACGCAACAACCACACCCTTCCCTCCATATTAGACGCCACGCGTCTTACTGCGCGCACCACTACCTCAAAAAAACCAAGACACAACGCAACAATGGCTAAAAACCCCAAACCAAACAGCACATTGGGGATTAACCACAGCACCAGTCCTAGCATTGCAAGCGTCATGAGTACCGAGGCTATCAACCAAGCTCGCGAGATGGCGGCCTCAGCACCATGTTCGTCGCGAAAGAGGCTTGCCGCCTCTACACTTAAGCTACGCCCCATGGCTGGCATGGCGAAGGTAAAGGCCGTGATGAGGCCAAACAGCAGCGCCACAAGGGCCGCGGTGAATAGATCTTTTGGGCTCAGAGCCAAGGGTAATTCCTGCGCCAATATTATGCTGCCTGACCAGGCCAATACACTGCCCAAAACAATACCGATCAATCCAGACGCGACAGCAAGCATGGCAACTTGCAGGGCATAAATTTGTACGATCATACCATTACGCAATCCGATGGATTTGAGTGTTGCGATGGTGTCGCGTTTGCCACTGAGGTACACCGAAACACTGTTGTAGATTCCCAAGCCACCGATAAAGAGCGTGCTGAAAGCAACTATCAGCACGCCAGAAGCAATTTGGTCCAGGCGCTCGGTAATCCGCTCACTTCGATCCTTGAAGGTGCTGATTTCCCAATTTGTGTCGGGAAAGGCGTTCATGAACGCCATTTTCCATGCTTCAGCATTCTGCGTAGTACGAATGCGATACGCATACTCAATACGACTGGCGGGATGCACCAAACCCGACGCATTCAGCATTCCCTCTGAAACCAACACGGGGGCGCCGCGCCAATCGGCATTGAGACGGCGATCAGGCTGCTCCAGCACCAGTGCCCTCACCTCCACTTCGAGAGCGCCGATACTCACCAAATCACCTATCCCTGCGCCTAAACGATCAGCGAGCACGGGATCCAATGCTGCTCCCCATCGCTCGCCCTGTTTAGCGGTGGCTTGCTGCAAATCGAGTGAGGGCTGCAGTATCAATTCACCATACAAGGGATAGGCTTCATCGGTGCTTAACAGCTCCACCAACATAAACTCACCATCACTGGTGCGCAGCATGGTATTCAACTCTCGCGTGAGCGACATACCACCCTGCTGACTGATCCAGGCCAGCACAACGCCGTCCAAAGCCTGATTAGCTTCGATTTCCACGTCGCCCCCCATCAGCGCACGCGTATCTGACAACAAGCTACGATCGAGCATCTGGTATAAGGCACCTGCTACCATGATCAAGCACACTCCCAGTATCAGACACATACAAAACAGCCAGACGCGACGAACGCTGTTGGTAAGATCCTTAGCGGCGAAACTGAGCCTAAAGTCCATTGTGATCCACTTCCAGATGACCCGATTCCAACCAGAACACACGCTCGCAGCGTTTTGCCAGTTTCATATCGTGCGTCACCAACACCAGCGTGGCATCGGTTTCGGCATGTAGAGAGAACAGAAGATCCGCAATACGAGTGCCAGTACGCTGGTCAAGATTTCCGGTAGGCTCGTCGGCCAACAGTAATTTGGGTTGATGTACCACAGCGCGTGCAATGGCCACACGCTGCTGCTCACCGCCAGACAGCTGGCGAGGATAATGCTTCTCACGATCTTCTAGCCCGACTCGCTTGAGCATCGCCCTGGCCTGCTCTGCTGCGTTGGGCACCCCGCGGATGTCCAGCGGCAACGACACATTTGCCAGCGCACTTAGACTGTCGATAAGGTGGAAGGCTTGGAACACAATGCCCATGTTGTCGCGCCGAAAATCGGCGAGCGCATCGCTGGATAGAGAAGCCAAGTTCTGGCGATCCAGTTCGATCTGACCTTCCGTTGGCGCTTCGAGTGCCGCCAGAAGTTGCAATAATGTAGATTTTCCGGAACCAGAAGGCCCCACTATCGCGACTGTCTCACCCTGCTCGACGGTAAAGTTAATGCCCTTTAATACACAGAGTTCCTCACCATCTTGCGTAAATCGCATTCCAAGATTACGCGCTTTAATCATCACTTTCCTCTTAAAGAGCGCCAGCCTTGCATATCAAACATAACGAAAGTTCGACTCGTTTTATTCCGCTCAATGAGCCTGTTCACTTTTGGTGTACGTAACTAAGTGGCATAGGGACCACAATGAAGGCAAAACAAACATGAGCACCTTAACTGCAATCAGCAATTTGTTCCTCCCCACGGAAAGAGCGTCGCATATCAACTTCTTGTTAAGGTTCTTAGGACAACAAAAAACGGGAGATGACCAACACATCATCTCCCGTTAAAACATCCTTCCTGCTAAAAGCGGTTAAGGTAACAGATAAACGAACGCTATTTCGTCGCAGCCCGTTTTTCAACGCCTTCGATCACACCTACTACCCTGCGGTTAAGCGCCCGCCCTTCGGCAGTGCCGTTGTCAGCTATAGGACGTTCTTCCCCGTAACCGACCGCTTCAATACGCGAGGGAGCTATGCGAAATTCATCAATCAATACCTGACGAACAGCTTCGGCGCGTTTCTGAGACAAGTCTTTATTGTAGGAGGCGCGACCACGATCATCGGTGTGCCCTTCTACGGTCACTTTGGTCCCGTCATACTGATTCATAAAGTCGGCCACCTGCTTTATTTCAGCAAAACTTTCGGGCGATATATCGGCGCTGTTTGTGCGGAAATTTACGCGAAGTTCGATAGCCACTTTCTCGATCAGCATGATCGGGCATCCTGCCGTATCTACTTTAAACTGTGCGGGGGTGTCGCCACATTGATCGTCCTGATCGAACACACCATCACCGTCACTGTCTATTGGTGCTGGAGCAGGAGCGATCACGGGCTCTGGTTCAGGCGTTGGTTGTTTCTGTGCGACAGGCTCGGGAGCTTTTTGCGGCTCAGAGGTGCGTTCCACGACAGGAGTGGGAGCCGGCCTGTCATTACGTCCAAAGGCATAACCCACCGCAAGACGCAAGGCGTAATCTGTCACCTCATTATCGATGCTATTCATCGCCAGCGCTTCAGCACGCATAATAACGTTGTTGTCATAGTAATGTTTTACGCCAAAACCCAGTTGGGCCAGACTCTCGTCATTGCTGTCACCCGACTCAGGGTCGAACTCCTGATGTGCGCCGCCAAGTGAAACAAAAGGTCGTGTATTGCTATCACTAAAATGGTAGAGCAACCCAAGCCCATAGCGGCTCGCATCAAACTCGCTGCTACTGTTCTCAATATCGGCATCGCCCATGCCTAACCAGCCTTCAAGCGATAGTGCATCGCTCAGGGGCAATTCCAGCCCACCTTCTACAGACGTCATGTCATCAAGGTTTCGATCACTATCGAAATAGGTTTGAGCAGCGCCCAGGTAGGCCTCCACTGTGCTACGGTTACCGTGATCATCGGCCATTGCCGTCACGCTTGCTGTCAATGCACCTACCGCGACAGTTGCTAATACGTTTTTTTTCATCATTAAACTCGCCTTTGTGGGAATGTAAGGTTGTGAAGCGTTTTCTGAGTTTCATCTGCCGACGTGCGACAACTGCGAGATGGTATGAAGTAACAATATAGCCATTAACCGAGAGTTTTAAAGCTAAAAATCACTTAAAGACCTTTAAGGATACTGATATTTTGCGCGTTATGACCGCAGAACAGCGACGCTGCATAGGGAGTGGGTTTGGTGTTTAAAGTTTAGATGGACAGCCTATTATCTATCGCAATGAGGATTACATCGCCTCATAATCAATCAGCAGAATTCGCTCGTGATCCAGCGTTAAGCCGATCGTTTGCAGCAAAGTACCGCTGGTGCGATCGCGATAGGGCCGTGTGGTGACGCATTGTTTTTCCATAAGTTGGCGCAGCGCTAATATCTGGTAAAGGAATGGCCGCCCTGCCCAGTTCATACCAAGACAGGAGCGGTCTTCGATCCAATGTCCCGCTGCAACGTCGAAGTTAGGTGAGATCTGGTCGCCGTTGGGTCGACACAGATAAAAGC
>JBFHVM010000230.1:0-5166 GCA_041589495.1 Oleiphilaceae bacterium
AACCACTCAAACCTGCGCGCCTTAAGCGACTGTTGCTGGAGGCTGCACAACTGTAAGCGTTTTAATTTCGCCATACGGTGATGGCTAGGCTTTAATCAGGCCGAGACGCAGTCCTACCTTGATACATTCTGTCCGGCTGTGCACGCCGAGGTTCTGGTAAAGTGCCTTAATGTGAGTCTTGATGGTGTGATTGCTAAGCGATAGTCGACGGCAGATTTCTTTGTTGGGTAAGCCTTCGGCCAGTAAGTCGAGAACCTGCTGTTGGCGAGGTGTAAGGGAGGGGATGCTTAGGGGGGCAATGGTATTCGGCCAGATGGTATGTCCGCACAGTACGCGATCTATGCCATGAATAATGTGCTCGCCGCCAGCCGACTTATTGATATACCCTTCTGCACCCGCATGCTGTGCCAATGCAATGTCGTGGCTGTCTTCTGAGGCCGACAAGAGGATACAGGGTATGGCGAGACCCAGCTGATTTAGCATGGGTAATAGTTGCAGTCCTGAACCATCGGGTAGGTTCAGGTCGAGCAGAATCAGATCTGGTTCCTGTGCGGAGATCAAAAACTCTTTGGCTGCCGCCAGGCTGGAAGCGGCCTGCACGCACGCTGCAGCAAAATGGCGTTCAATAATTAAAACCAGCCCCTCGAGGAACAGAGGATGATCGTCCACCACAAGAATGGAAAGGGTGGCGTCACCGGGTGCTTGTAGCGCTTGTGTCATCGCGAACGGCCCGTGCTGGAACTGGACCGGCATTATAACAATCAGTGCGGCTGGAACTGTGAAGCAGGCCATGCTCGCACGCATGGCCATTTTTTTTATCCGGCGGCTTGCTGGCTGGTTGTTTCATTTTGTTTCATTTCGGCCAGCAAGGCATTCACTGCGGCGGCGAATTCACTGCCTGCGTCTTCCTGTAAAAAATGTCCGCCTTTCAATGTTTGATGGGGCAGGCCTTTAGCGCCAGGTATACGCTGCTGCATGTAATGGTCGCCGCCACGCGTAATGGGGTCGCCATTACTATAGGTTGTCAAAAACGGTTTGTGCCAGTTTTTGAGGACCTCCCAGGCCGCCTTGTTGGCAGCGCTTGCCGGGTTGTCCGGGGTGGTCGGAACCAGTGCCGGAAAAGCCCGGGTACCCGCTTTAAACTTTTTGTTGGGGAAGGGTGCATCATAAGCCCGCCGTTCGTCCTTGCTGAACGATTTGAAGCTGCCTGATTCCACAATTCGCGCAATGGGAAACCACGGACTGTTTAAGGCAAACGCACGCCAGATCTTGAATGCGGAGGGTATTTTTTCTTCGCCTGTGGGGAGCATGCCGTTGCCGACAACGATGGCCTTGAATCGTGGCTCATTTTCAGCCGCCAGCCGCAAACCAAGCAGCGATCCCCAGTCCTGGCATACTAGCGTGATATTGCGCAGGTCGAGTGCCTCCATAAAGCGTAGCAGCCAATCCATGTGCGTTTGGTAACTGTAGTCCTCAATGCGTACGGGTTTGTCAGACTTACCAAAACCAATCAGGTCGGGAGCAATGACTCGGTGCCCTGCGGCGGCACAAATCGGGATCATATGGCGATATAAATAGGACCAGGTGGGCTCGCCATGTAGCATTAAAACAGGGTCAGCGGTTTTGGGGCCTTCGTCGACATAGTGCATGCGCAGACCGCCAACATCCTGATAGTTTGGAGCAAAAGGATAATTGGGCAGGCGCTCAAAGCGATTTTCTGGTGTTCTGACAAAATCGATCATGGATTATTCTCCTTATTCTGCATGACGAAGCGGGTTGTTGCGGGCGCGTTTGCGACTGGAGTATTTAGAGCATCTACTCTAATGTGCTGCTATGAACATGGCCAGCACTTTTTGTTCGTGCCTGGCTGGTGTATTCGTCCATTAAGATTGCTCACTTCTTTGTAAATCTGGGCACAAAGTACTTTTTTTGTACAACAAATAGGGATAAGTTTGCCGGTACGAAACGCGCCAAGGAGGCGGTCATGGGAAAGTGGTTCAGCATAACAGTTCTGCTGGTCGCGATGTTGCTGGGATGGCAGCAGGCAAAACAGTGGGAACCTCATAAGGGGCTTGCGTCACCCGAACCGGTGCCGGTAATTGAGTCCGCACCATCGTTAAACAGCATGGATTTTGTCTCGGAGTCGCGCGTACCAATGGCCGTCGTGTTAGGCGATGAACAAGACGATCCTGTGGTGACATTGCTGGATGATGGGCGCATTGATGATGCCTTGACCATGGTGCGTATCAATCAGGCGTCTTATATCTCAGCACAGCAGGTTTTGCGACGATTGGCGGAGGAGCTCATTAACCTTAACCGTGTCGATGAGGCGATGGATCTGCTGTATGAGTCACGCCTCTATGCTTCGCCTGCAGAAGAGGAGGCCCTGCTGGAACTCATTTATGAGCTGGTGGAACAAAGCGAAAAACGCCTCGCGGTGAAACCGGTACGTCCCGACGTTCTGGTGGCGTTTTATCAGAATCTGGTGGTCTGGCAACCCGATTACGTGCCCTATTATCTTAAGCTGGCTACCTGGCAAATTCTTGCAGGAGAATTTGCTGCCGTCGAGTTGAGTCTTTCTGGCGCGGTTAACGATGCGCGCTATGCGCAGCAGGTTGCCGATATACGGCGACAGTTGGACTTTGCCCGGGAAGAACTGCAGAGCCCCTCGTTACGTGTGCCCTTGACGCGCGAAGGCAAGCACTTTGTTGTCGACGCCCAAATTGATAATGCCGTGATGGCCCGGCTTCTGCTGGATACAGGGGCCAGTGTGAGTGTGCTTAAAGACGCGATAACGGCACAGTTGTTAGTGTTCGATGTGGTGGACTCACTTTCAGTGAATACGGCGAATGGTGTGGTGCAAGGACGGCGCTTGCGTTTGCCTCAAATGAGCATGGGCGAATTGCGTCTCGACAATATTGAGGTGGGTACCCTGCCGCTTGACAGTCTCAAATTTGATGGTTTGCTGGGAATGGACGTATTAGGGCAGTTTGATTTTGTTATTGATCAGGAGCAAAGCGAGTTGCTCCTGAGGCCTCGGGGATGATCAGGTTTTAAGGTCGAGATAGCCGCGCTGAATGCAAATCTCAATCGACTTCGCGCCATCCGCCAAATCCAGAAAACGGGCGCGGGATGCCTTGAGGTGTTCCAGTTCGTCAGGCGAAGGTAGTGCATCTTCACCATGGTACTTTTTGCTCAGTTCATATAGTTCTTTGAGGTAGGCTGCTCGGCTGCGGGCGACCAGATCAACAATAGGATTGAGGTCGTCAATGGCCAGCTCTTCTATTTCGGGATTAATACGTTCGCGGTTGGCCTGTTTAAGCAGATGCTCAAACTGCATCAGTAGGCGATTGATATTTTTATCTTGCATGCTTACCTCGTGATATGACTGTTGTTTTCTTTAAAGCATAGCGAATATGGGCGGACTTGCGAGTGCAGACCTTTGCTTTTGGAGCTCGCCTGAGTATGCTTGGCGACTTTTAAAGGGCGAAAGTTGTCAATGAACCAAGATCAGGAGCCGGTGACGGCAAGGCCAACCCAGCGTCCGATTCAGGCGGGTTTGGCGTCCAGCTTGCTGCGATCTTCGGGGTTGGTGAGTCTGATGACTCTGCTCTCGCGTGTTTTCGGCCTGGTGCGCGATGTGGTCATTGCCGCACTGTTTGGTGCAGGCAGCGGTGCCGACGCCTTTTTTGTCGCGTTTAAAATTCCCAACTTCTTCAGGCGCCTGTTTGCCGAGGGTGCTTTTTCCCAGGCCTTTGTGCCGGTTCTATCAGAATACCGAAGCCAGCAGAATGATCGCGAAATCCGGGCGCTGGCCAATTCAGTGGCTGGCGTATTGGGATGTATTCTGCTGGTGGTTACCGTAGTGGCTATCGCCTCTTCATCGGCCCTTACCTGGCTGTTTGCTCCCGGTTTTGCAGGTGATCCGCTTAAATTTGCCCTGGCCAGCGATATGCTACGTATTACCTTCCCTTATTTAATGATGATTTCGCTCACTGCGTTCGCCGGATCAATCCTTAATAGTTACGGTTATTTTGCGGTACCGGCGTTTACTCCGGTGCTGCTCAATCTTGTACTGATTTCTGCAGCGATCTGGCTTTCGCCGCTATTTTCGGAGCCGGTTGTGGGGCTGGCCTGGGGTGTGTTTATAGCGGGGATGGTGCAGCTGTTCTTTCAATTTCCCTTTTTGCTCAAGATGGGCTTGTTGCCACGACCTCGCCTCGATTATCGCCACGAAGGTGTACGGCGCATCTTTAAATTAATGCTGCCGGCGCTGTTTGGTGTGTCGGTGAGTCAACTCAACCTTTTGCTCGACACCATTCTTGCCTCGTTTTTGCAGACCGGAAGTATCTCCTGGTTGTATTACTCAGATCGCCTCGCGGAATTGCCGCTTGGTGTGATCGGCATCGCCATCGCCACGGTGATTTTGCCCAGTCTCTCGCGCAAGCATGCCGCCCAGTCCAAAGAGGCCTTTTCTGCCACCATGGACTGGGCGCTTCGCACCGTCATTCTGATTGGTGTGCCGGCGGCAACGGCATTGATTGTGCTGGCCGAGCCCTTGGTGACGACGCTGTTTTACTACGGTGAAATGCGGCAGTTTGATGTGTTGATGTCGGCGGCCAGTCTGCGCGCTTATGCGCTGGGCTTGCTGGCCTTTATGCTTATTAAAGTGCTGGCGCCGGGGTATTTTGCGCGTCAGGATATGCACACACCAGTGCGTATTGGTATTCGCGCCATGGCCGCTAATATGGTGTTCAATCTTCTGCTTATTTGGCACCTTGAACACGTGGGGCTCGCTCTCGCCACAGCACTGTCGTCCTGGTTAAATGCCTACTGGTTATGGCAGGGGTTACGAGCGCAAGGTCACTATCGGGCCCAATCCGGCTGGCCTCTGTTTCTATTCCGCACCGCCATCGCGAGTATACTGATGGCCCTGGCGATTGCCTGGCTGTCGCCGGCGAGTGGGGTCTGGTTCGATGCGGTTCTCTGGCAGCGTGTGGTCGACCTTGGTGGCATCGTTGTTGTGGGAATTGTGCTTTACTTTGTGGCACTGCAACTTTCAGGTATGTCGCTACTGCAATTGCTGCGACAGTTGCGGCGAGCCGGGGAATAGAAGGAGGGTGTCGGATGAGTGCAAGGCATGATGAGCGTCTGGACGGGGCGCTT
>JBFHVM010000231.1:0-5143 GCA_041589495.1 Oleiphilaceae bacterium
GCGCATGCGCATTGGTGAGTCACAGGCTGAATTTAATACCATCAAGTGCAGTATTCTCGCATTTGCGGGCGAAACAGATAAGTTGGTGAGCGTGAAAGCCGCGCACAAGGTTCTGGATATCGTTTCGTCCGAAGATAAGGAGTTTTGTGTGGTGCCCGGCGGGCACGCTGGTGTCTTTGCCGGTAATAAAGCACCTGAACATACCTGGTCAATCAGTACTGACTGGTTGGCAACGCGCTCAGATTGAGGAGTAAGTAATGAGTGAAACCAAGTTCTATGCCATTAACTACTGGCTTAAAAATGCCGATGGGGAGGTTGTAGATACCTCAGAAGGCGGCACCCCAATGTCCTTTGTCGAAGGCAGCCCACAAGTGATCGCAGGATTGCAGCAGGCAGTAAAAGGCAGAGAGCCTGGTGCGCGTCTCGATGTAACTATACCTCCCGAGCTGGCCTACGGCCCCCGTAGAGATGAGTTGGTGAACAAAGTGCCCAAGAGTGCCTTTGAGGGCATTGACGAATTGAAGCCTGGCATGAAGTTTCAAACCAACAGCGGCGAGCAAGTTCAAATCGTACAGGTGCTCGAAGTGCACGAGCAGGAAGTAACGGTTGACGCCAATCATCCTTTGGCAGGTTTTACGCTCAACTTCGAAATCGAGATTCTCGAAGCACGTGAGCCCACCCAAGAGGAGCTTACGCAGCACCTCGGTAAGTGACAGATGTAACTTTCAATACAGCTTGCTTACTTTTTCAGGTAAATTCTGAAACTGCATATATACTTATTGTAACAAGTGAAAGATTCAATAAGTTAATCAGTAACTTGTTGAGCATGAGAACGCTTGCGTTCTCGATCCTCCACTCACAATAGATAAGAAAAGCCAATGGAAGTTGAAGAGCAAAACGAAGCATGGCGAATTTTGATCGTCGAAGATGATGAGCGTTTGGCGGACCTGACCAAGGAATACCTTGAAAGTAATGGTTTGGTCGTTTCGGTGGAGCCTAACGGTGCCCACGCTGTTGAGCGGATTACGAATGAAAAGCCCGATCTGGTGGTGCTGGATTTGATGCTGCCGGGTGAGGATGGTTTGTCCATCTGTCGTAAGGTGCGACCCAACTACAATGGCCCCATTCTGATGTTGACAGCGCGTACGGATGATCTCGATCAGGTGCTTGGCCTGGAGATGGGGGCTGACGACTATATGTCTAAGCCGGTACGCCCCCGTGTGCTGTTGGCGCGCATTCGTGCCTTGCTCCGCCGCATCAAAGAGCAGGATGGGAGTGATTCCGGTAGTAAAGAGGCAGGTTCCGAGGATGGTCCAACGCGTCTGGTATTCAATAATCTGGTTGTCGATTCGTCCATGCGAGAAGCCTGGCTGGATGGCGAAAGTATTGACTTGACCAGTGCGGAATTCGACCTTCTGTGGCTGTTGTCCAGTAACGCGGGTAACGTGCTGAGTCGCGAGGAAATTTTCACAGCACTGCGTGGCATTGAATACGACGGCCAGGATCGTTCCATTGACGTAAGGGTTTCGCGTATACGCCCCAAGATTGGTGATGATCCGGTACACCCAAGACGTATCAAGACGGTGCGTAGCAAGGGTTATCTTTTTGTAAAAGAAGCTTGATCCGGCGTTTCATGAGAGTCGCGCTTTGAACAAGTTGTTTCTACGTATACTGGTGGGCCTGGTGACGGCATTCTCCGTCTTGGGCCTATTTAGTTATACGCTCATTTCATTAAGTAGTCAGGTTCGCCATGAGCATTACTGGAGCGAGAAAGCGCAACCGGTGATGCGGTTTATCGCCGGGCACCAAACGCTGTTGTCCCAACAGGTTCCCAGCTTTCTCACCATTGCTACACGCAACAATGTCCAGTTTAGTAGCGTTGTTCAGGCTCGATTAAATGCCGAGCAGGTCGTGCTGTTGCAGGATGAAGAGCGTCGTCAGTTTGTCACCGCCTTGAATAACGACTTTGTGCTGTCCCTCGAGACTACGCCCACAGGGCGAGAGTTGTTTGAGTTGTATGCGTGGGTAGCGAGGCAGGTATTAACACATGCCGAAGCCGAGCAGTCCGCTACAGTTCCCGCGTTGCAGCAGGCTTTAAATGCGGGTATTCGAAAAGTTTCCAGTGACCGTGAGCATGAGTCGCAATTGGCGCTCAACTATCTTGTTGACCAGGGCTATTACGCTTTCGTTGATGATGGCCGGCATCTGGTTTTATGGCGCGACGACAATGGTCAGATATTCGAGCTAGACTTAGGGCAGGAGCATAACAGTGTATCCCTGCCGGTTTTGGTGCTCGTGCTGCTCATTGATTTGCTCACTCTGGCACTGCTTGGTTTCTACGTGATACAGGGGCTCGACAGGCGGCTGCGCAATATCGAGACGGTGGCTAGTCGCATTGCTCGAGGCGAACTCGAAGCGCGGGTGAAGCGAGCCGGCAATGACGATGCTGTCAGCCGACTCGGCCTTGCATTTAACAGCATGGCAGACCATATACAGCGGCTGATGTATGTGCAGAAAGAGATGATTCACGCTGTGTCACACGAGTTGCGGACGCCCGTTGCGCGTATTCGATTTGGGGTACAGATGATCGAAGATTGTCCCAACGAGAAAGCCCTGCAAAAACAGCTGAAAGGCATCGATGGCGATATTCAGGAGCTCGACGAGTTAATCGACGAGATCCTAACCTATGCTCGTCTTGAGCAGGGTGGGCCCATATTGGCTTTTCAGGAAGCGGATATTAAAGCTATTGTTGATCAGGTGGTCAGCGAGCAGGGTAGTGTGAAACCCGAAATGGAGATATTCGCAGAATTTAAGGACGGCTCTGATCTGTGGAAGATCTCAGAAGTTGAGGCCCGCTATATCCATCGTTCGATTCAAAATCTGGTTGGTAACGCCACGCGTTACGCCAAAGGTAAGGTGAGAGTGAATTGTTCTTTTGATCAGGAAACCTGCCGCATCGATGTGGAAGACGATGGTCCAGGTATCCCCGAGGAGCAATGGGAGTCGGTGTTTACACCTTTCGCCCGGCTGGATGACAGTCGCACACGCAGTTCTGGCGGCTACGGTCTGGGCTTATCCATTGTGCGCCGTATCCTGTATTGGCATGGTGGACAGGCTTTCCTGGGGCGCAGTGAGATGGGCGGAGCCAAATTTAGTCTTGTGTGGCCCCGCAAACAGCCCCAGTAGCGTACTCATGCTACAGAATATTGTGGTGCGCTAACCTCCTTCTTTTTTGACAGGTAGTCCTTCAGGCGCTGCACCTGCGTTGAATCGAGTGCGTAGCCCAGCTTGCTGCGGCGCCAAAGAATATCTTCGGCTTCGATTGCCCACTCTTCGGTAGTTAAGTAATCCACTTCGGCGGCAGTAAGTCCGGCACCAAAATTGTCACCCAGTTCGTCCATACTCCGTTTGCCTGCCAGAAAACGGTGGCACAGGGAGCCGTAACTCGATGCAAAGCGTTCTATCATCTGATCGGACAGCCAGGCATAGTTTTCGTGTAGGGCATTTACGATATCTTTACGGTTTTGCCCTTGCGTTGCGCCGGGCAACGAGGCCGATGCCGTCCAGCGTTCGCCCGCATTTGGTAAAAACGGGTCGAGCTTTTCGAGCGCTGCCTCTGCCAGTTTGCGATAGGTGGTTATTTTTCCACCGTAGATCGATAGAAATGCATTTTCGGGAGCCGGTGAATGTAGCTCCAGGGTGTAGTCGCGCGTAATGGCAGATGGATCGTCAGATTCATCATCACATAGTGGTCGCACGCCCGAATAAGAGGCAACAATATCCGACTCCGTTAGTTGGTCGTTAAAATGGCGATTGTAGATATCCAGCAGATAGTCACTTTCCCACTGTTCAATGGCGACTTCGCTGGGGTCACCGGTATATTCCTTATCGGTGGTTCCAACGATTGAGTAGTCTTCGAGGTAGGGCAAAACAAACACAATACGCTTGTCTTCGTTTTGCAGAATATAGGCACCTTCGCGTTTGGTTTTTCTGGGTACGATAAGGTGGCTGCCTTTTATCAGACGAATGCGTCGCTTAACCGGTACAACACTGGCGCACTCCTCTAGAACCTTATTCAGCCATGGCCCTGCTGCATTGACGATGTTGCGTGCTTGTATGAGTTGCGTCGTGCCTGTTTGGCGATCGAAGGATATAACCTGCCACAGTTTTTCCTGTGGCGAGTAGCTGATTTTTTGACAGCATGTGCGCACGTGCAGATGAGCACCGTGTTCTTTTGCCAATAGCGCATTGGCGACAACCAGGCGGCTATCGTCCACCCAGCAGTCATAGTATTCGTAAATTTTCTTGAAAGCCGGTTTGAGGTCCTGGTCATTCTCCAGGCGTTGCATGCGGGCTCTTGGCAGTGAATTGGCTCTGCTTAAATGGTCGTACAGGAACAGGCCGCAGCGAATCATCCATGAGGGGCGCAAATGCGACTGGTGAGGCATGGTGAACTTTAATGGCGATACCAGGTGCGGCGCATTGCCAAGCAATACCTCGCGTTCCGCGAGCGCTTCTTTTACCAAGCGAAACTCATAATGCTCAAGGTAGCGCAAGCCGCCATGGATGAGCTTACTGCTGGCAGAAGACGTGCCCGATGCAAAATCCGCCTGTTCACAAAGATATACCGATAAGCCTCTTCCGGCCGCGTCCGCGGCGATACCACATCCGTTGATGCCGCCGCCAATGATGGCGAGGTCGTAAATTTCTTGTTGTTCCATGTGCGCACCATGTTCGAAAATGTATTCAAGCGAACATATTATGACATAGAAAAGGCCTTAGTGTTGCATTGTGTGGGCTAAATTGACAAAATTCGCGCAAAAATCGAAGCGAAGTCACACAACACTAAGTTTTACATTATGGCGTCTGAGTAATTCGACGATACTGTCTGGCGGCTGTGCACTGGTAAAAACGTGGTCAACCTGCGTGATGTTGCCCAGGCGTGTCATGGCATCACGACCAAACTTTGAATGGTCGGCGGCGAGAAAAATATTACGCGAGTTTTCTACTATGGCTTTTGAGACGCGGACTTCCTGATAATCGAAATCAAGCAGGTCGCCACTGTCATCAATACCGCTGATACCGATGATGGCATAATCCACTTTAAACTGGGCAACAAAGTCGATGGTGGCTTCGCCCATGA
>JBFHVM010000232.1:0-5115 GCA_041589495.1 Oleiphilaceae bacterium
AAGGCGTTTTGATGATCCAATCGCCCAGCACCTTACCCTTGGATAGGTTATAACGCCCATCCTTCTCCCTCATGGAAAACTTCATTTGTACTCCAGCCAAGGAAAACCTGTTTTCTTGGGTGACTTTATCGAACTTAACCGCCTTAGCCTTGCCCTGCGTTTCCAATACATAATCAGGAACATCTTCAGGCTCCATTGGCGTGGCTTCGATTGCCCCGGGTAAATCTCCCCCAAGGTAAGAGAGAATGTGAAATTCATTATCTACGTGCACCTTCAGGCCTTGTGCGATTAGCTCACGTAACGCGCCTTCTGGCAGCAAGTTTGAAAGTACAGGATGCAGCCGTTGATTTCGTGCCCATGGCGTAGCCATGAGTTTGGTTGCATTTGGAAACGCGGGATGAGTGATCAGGCTGAATGTTGGGCGTCTAGGGTCGTTTTTAAATGAGTCTGCAAAGCTCAATACATTGCGGCCATTCTTAAACCCTGCTAGATAACCAATCAGCACGCCATGAATTGAGAGCTGCAGAACATTTGCTTCATCATTGCTGCCTGCGCTCATTCATTTTCTCCCAGCAATCCCTGCCATGGATCATCGTCCAGAGGCTTACTTTTTTCTTTGCCTGATTGGCTTTGCTTAGTTGGTGCTCCAGTTGGTGACTCTGAGTGTGAAAGCGCATCGTCGGCGAGTACCGCCAGCACCGCATTGATTTTTTCCTGAGGTATTAGCAGCAACTCGCTTTTAAGCCCCTTGGCGACAAGCTCAAGGGTATCGAGGCGTGGGTTGCCCTTGGATTCCAAACGCTGATATTGCTGACGAGACATACCAACACGCAGCATCATATCGTGCTGCTTGAGTTTCAATGCGATGCGGCGTTTTTTGATCTGTTCGAGTAGTGAATTCATAATGAAACATATATGTTGCTATTTATATGTTAGAAACATATTAGTTTCTTTCTCTTTATTGAGCAACATATATGTTGCTTTATGGTGTGTAGGGCAATTCTGCCACATAAAGAAACAGATGCCTCTTTAGCGACTTCATGTAACACATCCAAAAGAAGCCTAACCTGTTTTTTGTAAGCTTCTTTCATGCTCGTCCCATCTCCTTGAGTACAGTTATCTGGTACTTGGGCACATAAAGCCCACCACTTACGATGGCGCGCTTGCCCGATCCCAAATCGACCTTATCCAGATTTAAGTAGTTACACCATTCATGCTTGGCTCTGTCTGCCAAATACAAGAAAAGACGCTTTACCGTGACCGACGTGCAAGTTTCCAACAGCTCTTGAACCTAGAGCCGCCTTTATACCCTCCATGTATCCATTCAGGATTGGCTAAAGATTAGCTTCGATAGCTTTGCCAGTTTTAAGTTGTAATCCGGAAAATCCTGATATCGGCATCTTTTTGAGTGTGACCATTTTGTGTCCGCCACAAAAAATACCCCCAGTATTATCAAGGGCCACAGACGGTCACACGATTTGAGCAAAAACCGTAAGACATTGTTTTAATTAACTTTACCCAAAGCCGAATCAGTTTGAAAACCCCCGTTCCGCCAGTTCGATTCTGTCTCCGGGCACCACTTATTCCTACCAAAACCCGCGCCTGTCGCGGGTTTTGTGTTTTTTTGGGGGGATGCCCTACTCTTCTCCTGATTATGCATTTTTGCCCTCGTAGCTACCTCCCCATTAATGAGATAGTCCTGACTCGGCTTATCTGCTTTTTGGCGCCAATCCCCATACACTCCATTCATCACCTAGATTAATCAGAGCACAGGCGCAAGCGAATCAACGGCTACTAAGACTTACGGCCCTTACCTAGCCCACTTTTCCCGTTTTCTTCGAAACATATGAGAGCCTCTTCACTCATGTAAAAACCCGCCAGACGTCGGCGGATCAGGGCTTCGAGCTGACCGTTCTGCTGAATTGCCGCCAGCACACCGGGAGCGAATGCCTTGACTTCGGTCACCAGCCGCTTCTGATCAATGCCGAGATCCTCCAGCAGTTCGCCCAGCGGCGCGCTGCCATATTTTCGAAATACATAATCGACCACCACGCCGTAGGCGCGCTTAAAGTAGACGCTTTTGCGAAAGCGCAACCAGAACTCATACCCCAAAACCACAAACTCGGAAAGATCGACAGTATCCATCCCCTCTTGAAAGTCGCCGATCTGGGTATTTTCGAGTCTGTCCCAGAGGGCCAGGGCAGAAGCTTTGATATCCTCATCGCTCAGTGAGTGCTCGAGGAATTCGCGACTCTCCCGCAATAAAAAGGCAAGATTTTTGACGATATAGCTGCGCACATTATCTTCTATGGCCCCCTCGAACTTGGGAGCCCGCTTGTCCACCATACGTTTACCCAGTTTGAGCATGGAGGCAACGCCAGGGACATGCTTACTGACGATGTTTTCTTCGTAGATGTAGCGCAGTATCGCCTGGTACAGCACCCCGGAGATCAGATCGCGATAGACGGGCAACTCCACCAGATGATCAATGGCAAATGTACGCTGCGCCGATAAATCCAATAGTTTGTCGACCAGTTCCTCGTATTGCTGTGCACTGAGCAACTCCTTCAGTAGCGCCTCACGATGTGATTTGGAACGAAATAACGCGGTAGCCGCTTCGCCAGCAATTTCGGCGATGCCACCCGGAATGTCATTTTTCACCACATTGCGCTGAATCACCGCCTTAACCTGTTTGGCCGTTACCAGCGACTTGAGTGGTAGCTGGCAAAAGTCTTGATATTGCAAAGCCAGCTCGGATTCAAACCACTGCATAAATGCCGGCGTTTCAAACTGCCGGAGCTCGTACTGCACATGGCATTCAAACAAGGCTTGCGCACGTGCTTTTGCGGCAGTTTCATGATTACTCATAGTGGCACTCCGTAGTTGCTGGTTAACGCAGCCTTCATGCCGCAGCGCTCAGTTGCGGCACTTGCTCAGAGATGTGACGCCCCGTATTGCGTAGGCCACCAAGACTGGATGTGACACCGATCAGCCATTGCTTTTTAGGCGGTAGAGAGTAACGCGCGATGCGTGCGAGCACTGTGCGATATTGCTGCCAAAACGTTCCTGTGTTGTAGGGTAAACCATATTCCATGCACAGCGCCCGTACTTTCGGTGCCAGCTCTTCATAACGCGCTGCAGGGATATCGGGAAAGAGGTGATGCTCAATCTGAAAACTCAGATGCCCACTCATCCGATGCAGCCACTGACCTCCAGTGAAATTGCTGGACCCCAGCAATTGACGATAGTACCACTGCCCCCTTGTCTCGTTCTCACATACCTTGGGCTCAAAGGTCTCCGCATGCTCGGTAAAATGGCCACAGAAAATAATCGTCGACGCCCACACATTACGCGTCAGATTGGCCAGAGCATTACCCAGCGCCACTTTGGGCGCCATGGGCCCGGCAAGCAGAGGAAACAGGACATAGTCCTTAGCAAGCTGTTGCGCCCCCTTGCGCGCAAAGCGCTTGAGAAACGGAACCTTGTCTTTCCAGGTGACTTCACCCTGCTGAATACGATCAAACTCCAGCTCGTGCAGCGCCACCCCCCACTGAAACCCGATGCTAAGCATGCCATATTGTATGAATTGCACGAGGTGCTGAGGCCGCCAGGGTACCTCATCACTCAGGCGCAATAGGCCGTAGCCATAGTCACGATCGCGCCCGATAATGTTGGTATAGGTGTGATGTTCGTAATTGTGCGTGCGGCGCCAGGAATCGCCATCGCAAACTGTATCCCACTCGTAGTCACTCGATACCAGCTCGGGATCATTGGTCCAGTCGTACTGACCGTGCATGATATTGTGGCCGACTTCCATGTTTTCGAGAATTTTCGAAAATGACAGCAAACCCACGCCCAACGACCAGGTAACCGGGTTAAGCGAAAAATGAATTAATCCGCGCCCACCCACTTCACTATATCTGCTGAGACGCATCATGCGTCGAATATGGTCCACATCGCGCTGCCCTAGATCATCTAGCACGCCCTGACGCAAGGCGTCCAGCTTCTGCCCAAACGCTTCAAGCGCCTCATCGCTTAGGTGGTGACGCTTTGATTCTGTTCTGTTCATGTTGTACTCCTCTGCCTTCGGCGCTTTGCGACGCAAGACATCCGATAAAAAATCTTTGCCCGGTCGAGATCACTCACCAAGCGGTGATACGTACATCGCCCTGCGGAGCGGCAATGCAGGCTTGTACCCGCTGCAGCGATGCATCGATGAGCTGACCCGTGCGCAAATCTCGCAAAGCACCTTCCCCTCGCTCGCAACTGCATTCGTGACAAATACCGCTACGGCACCCGAACTTTGGTTGCAAACCGGCACGCTCAGCCAATACCAGCAAACTGTCGGTGCCATCGCAGCCGATGGTTTTTCCGGAACGCAAAAAATGCACCTCGCCACTGACCCGCTCATGCTGAAAATACGAGCCATCATCGCTCCTTATACCAAACGATTCCTGCTGCACGGCGCTCGCATCCAACCCTTGTGCAGAAAGGTGGGACAATACGCTTTGTCGAAACCCAGCGGGACCACAAAGATAGACGTCTTTCGCAGACACGGACTCACAAAACCCGGCCAGATCCTGCTGCGAAAGCCGGCCCTGCGTGGCAGAGAAAAAGGATGTAAATCGAAAGCTGGGGTATTGGCTTGCCATGGCCTGAAGGCGACTCTTGAAGATCACATCAGCCGGTTTACGTACACTATAAAGAAGCATGGTTTGCGTTGACGGATAATGTGTATACAGTGATTCCAGCATGGACATGATCGGGGTAATGCCACTCCCCGCCGCAATGAAAAGCTGACGTTTTCCTTCCCCTCCCCGCGCGGCGTTCAGTGTGAACTCACCCTGCGCAGAACCTAGACCAAGAATATCGCCAACCTTGACGGAGCTGCATACCGCCTGAGAAACGCACCCCGCTTGCACGGCCTTTACGGTCAGGCGAATCAATCCCGTGGCCCGGTATTCCTCCGGGCTGTTCGAAATGGAGTAGTATCTTTTATGCAGCACGCCATTTTGCTCAATAGTGAGCGGCACGCACTGCCCCGCCTCAAAGCCCTGCCAGTGAACCGATGGCTGCAGGTATACGCTTTTTACGCAAGGTGCCTCGTTGACCACC
>JBFHVM010000233.1:0-5089 GCA_041589495.1 Oleiphilaceae bacterium
CAACCGGTCTGCGGACACCAGCCAAGGTGCAGGTTGCTCAACAGGTGATCCAGATTAAAGCCGCCTATGGTCACCGAGGAGTGAAACCCGTCACGCAGCATGTAGTCGGCACGATCGGCATCCACTTCGCCAGAGATAATGCCCGACAGCACGCGCTGCAGTTTAGCGGCAATATCGGCAGGTGCCGGGGTGTCGAGATTTTGCTCAGCCTGAATGAGTGGCCATAATGCCTGCGCGTGCCGCTCAAAGCGGGCACTGGGTTTAATGTTGGTGGTTTCCATCAGGCCAAGCACGTCGCTCGCGCAGAGTTGAAAATTTTTCAGTTCGATATCGTTGAGTATCTGGTAGGCAACGCGAATGGAGTAGTGCTCGTGCTCCAGCTCTTCTGGTGCCTGCGCATAGATGTCTTGATAGCCAACGTCCTGCCAGAGTTGTTCAAAACGATCATCCTGTTGCAGCAGGGCTTTGATGGCCGGGGTACGGCTGAACTGGTGCGAAAAGCTGCAGTGTCCGCTGTCGTGCAGGAGGCAGGCGGCGCGCACGATACGATGAAAATAGCTGATGGCTTCGAGCGTGTTGGTGGGAATGCCCTGCAGGCGAGCCCGAGCCCGACGTTTAAGGCTGTTCTCTACCAGTGCCATAAACATGCGACCACCCACATGCATGGCGCCGATGCTATGCAGAAAGCGGGAATGTGTGGCGCCGGGAAACACCAGTGAAAGAATGTCGTTCTGACAGATATAGCGCAAGCGCTGAAAAACCGGATGATCAACAATGGCGACTTCATGACGTAGCAGAGGAATACCTCCGTGCACGGGGTCCATGATGAGTTTGTGGTTTACGCCAAGCAGGTCTTCAACGTCCAGGTTCACGCGTTTTGTTCCGGATTGTGAATTAGTGTGAATACTCTAATGTTTGTGATTAGGCTGGAGGATATCTCGCAGAATAAGAGTACTCTTTTTAGCACCGGCGCGAAAGTCGAGAACCTTGCCGTTTGGCTTGGCCACTTTTTTATATGCGCAGTGCGAACATTTTGGTTACGTTCCACGGAAGGTCTGACCTGCAACGATGCGGAGGCGGACTCGATGAAAAACAAGAAAATTGTTAGTCAATCTGAGCGTGTTTTTGCTTTTTTTGACGCTATCCTCATTTTTTTTGGGGTACAGCTTCTAAGATTGCCTATACTCGTGGGAGCGGGGTGTTTTACCCGGCTTTTCTTAGGTAAGGAGCAGTAGATGTCCCGTCTTGCCGACAGGATACTGGTGATAGACCCCAACGACGCCGAACGTCAACGTCTGGCGGATTATCTGCGCGCCAAGGGTTATTTTGTCCATCCGGTGGCGAGTCTCGCCGAAGCGCGCGATATTGTAGTTTCATTGGCGCCTGATCTGGTGTTCGCCGACATGAATAATCAGGATGTTGCGCACTTCCTGTCTTTCTCTGAATTGCCCCAGCCCCTGTCTCTGGTCGTTGTCTCGCAAGTAGAGAGTGCGGGTGATGTGGTCGCCTGTCTGCGGGCTGGTGCGGTCGATTTTATCCTCAAGCCAGTTCGGGACTTTGCCAACGTTGATCACGTGATTCATCGCATACTCGATAAGATTCGATTGACGAAGATGAATGATCGCCTGCATCAGGAGCTCGAGGAGGGCAACAAAAAGCTACGGGAAGGTATTCAGGAACTGCGGTCAGATCAAAAAGCGGGTTTGCAGGTGCAGATGAAAATGCTGCCTAACCCACGCAAGGTGATTCACGGCTTTCAATTTGATCATTTGGTGAAACCTTCGCTCTATTTGAGTGGCGATTTTCTGGATTACTTTAATCTCGATCATGAGCGCTGCTTGTTCTATTTTGCTGATGTGTCGGGGCATGGTGCGTCTTCCGCTTTTATTACGGTATTGCTGAAAAATCTGACTATGCGTCTCAAGCGTAACTTAAAAAGAGGCTCCAGTGACGAGGTGACCTGCCCGGCGCGCTTTTTGAAGCGAATGAATCAGGAGTTGCTGGCTTCAGATTTGGGTAAGCATGTGACCGTATTTGCCGGGATACTGCACTCATCCAGCTTGGAACTTGAATACGCCATAGGTGGGCACTTGCCTTTGCCGGTGCTGCGTGGCGGTGGAAAGTCGGAATTTTTGGAAGGTAAAGGTATGGCGGTGGGATTGTTCCCAGAGCCGGAATTTGAAGTGTATCGCTGCAAGCTGGAAGACGATTTCAGCATAACGGTATTCTCGGATGGCATACTCGAAATCCTGCCGGGCAATACACTTAAGGATAAAGAAAAGTTACTGATAGATATTGTTTCAAGAGAGCAACGGGATATAGAATCGCTGTTTTCTTCGTTGGGCTTGGACGATATCGACGAGTTGCCAGACGATATTGCTGTTCTAACGGTGGCACGCGAACAGGCTGCCGTGCAAACATCAAAGCGATCGGGCGGTGTTGAATCTGGATTGCATAACTGAAAGGTTGAACGGCAATGTCGAGATGTAAAATCCTGCAAGCTGAGAGTGGCGGCGTATATGTCCTCAAACTGATAGGGGAAGTACGGCTCAATTCCTGTTCATCTATCGATGCGTCGATTGATGCCATTACTCAGGATCCCTCCTTTGCAACACTGGTGGTTGATCTGAGTGAAACAACATTAATAGATAGTACAACGCTGGGTTTGTTGGCGAAACTGGCGGTAAAAGTCCGGGCCAAAAGCCACTTTATGCCTTCGGTGATCTCCACCAATCCTGATATAACGCGTATCCTGCAGACCATGGGCTTCGATAGCGTGTTTATTATTCTGCAGGAGCCTGCTGAAAATCACGCGGCGTTGGTAGAGTTGCAGCAGAAAGAACTCGACGAAGAAGCTTTGCGCGCCAAGGTACTCTGCGCCCATCGTGTTTTGATGGAATTAAACGAGCATAATCGCGAACAATTTAAAGATCTGGTGCGTAGCCTGGAAGTGGAAGAAGAGGCTCAGCTCTCTTCGCAGGTAGGCTGAGGCGACACCAGCTAAGGACGGATAATGTCTGATTGTCAGACGATTGCGGTGCTTGGTGGTGGCAGTTTTGGTACTGTTATCGCCGATATCGCGGCGGAAAACGGCCATAATGTTAAGTTATGGATGCGTCGTGCCGATGTGGCCGAAGTCATTGAGCGCGAGCGTGAAAACGTGCGCTACCTCCCCGGTTTAAAGCTTCATGATAATCTCCATGCCAGTGCCGATATGACAGAGGTGCTCTCGGGCGCAGATCTGGTGTTTTACGCGATTCCCAGTAAGTCCTTTCGCAGTGTCGTTGAGCAATCGGCGCCTTACGTCCAGCCATCTCAATTTTTAATTAGTACTACCAAGGGTATAGAGCCAGGCACTCTTAATTTAATGAGCGATGTGCTGCGCAGTGTGTTCCCTGCGAACACGCTGGGCGTGATGGGCGGGCCTAATCTGGCAAAAGAAATCGCCAAGCGTGAATTGGCCGCGACGGTGATCGCCAGCGAAAGCTCGGAGCTACGACAGGCGGTGCAGGCGGCTCTGGCCTGTGGTCATTTTCGTGTGTATGCCAGTGCCGATATTTATGGCATTGAGCTGGGCGGGGCGCTAAAGAATATTTATGCCATTATGTCGGGCATCGTAGCGGCCAAAGGTATGGGTGAAAATACCATCGCCATGCTGTTAACACGCAGCCTGGCCGAGATGGGGCGTTATGCGCAGGAGCAGGGGGCCAACCCCATGACTTTCTTGGGACTGGCCGGTGTGGGGGATCTGATCGCAACCTGCAGTTCGCCCTTGAGCCGTAACTATCGTGTGGGTTTTGCTTTAGGGCAGGGTAAGGCCCTTGATGAGGCCGTTGCGGAATTAGGCGAAGTTGCCGAAGGTGTGAATACCTTGATTCAAATCAAGCGCTGTGCCGATGAGCAGAATATTTACATGCCTCTCGTACAGGGCTTGTATAAAATTATTCACGAGGGTGTTCCCCTCGAGGCGGTGATCGCGCAACTGATGGCGGCAGAACAGACTTCGGATGTGGAATTTACTTTGGCTAAACACGAAATTTAACAGCAGGATGATTGGAGGTGAACATGAATCAGCCGCAATCTGATTCCCGGCAGGACGCAGAGAATAAACTGATTCGATTGCTGTACATCGTGCTGTTTTATCTGGTGTTTGGCGTGAGCGAAATTATTCTCGCACTGGTCACTATTGTGCAGAGTGTACTGAATTTACTGAGTGACGGACCGAGCCGTTCTCTACAGGAGTTTGGTCAAAGTCTGAGTTTGTATATCGCTCAGATTGTGGAGTATTTAAGTTACTCCAGTGATCAAAAGCCTTATCCCTTTGATGATTGGCCTGAAGCGCCAATGAAACAAGAACAACCCAAATAATGCAGGGGAAGCAATGAAGTTATTCTTAGGTCGACATGGGGAGGCATCCTTTAACGCTCCTTCCGATCGCGAGCGTGAGCTCACACAAGTGGGCGTGCAGGCAACGCAGGCGGTTGCCAAGGCGCATCGCGAAGAGTTGGGAACGGTAAAGAATGTCTGGTCCAGTGAGTTGGTGCGTGCGCGTCAAACGGCAGCTATTTACGCCGAAGAACTGGATGTACCCATTAGTTCCAGAGACTATTTGGCGCCGGATTACGAAGCAGAAGAAGTGCTGGAAGCGCTGGCAAAAGAAAAGATCGATGGCGACCTGTTAATTGTCTCGCACCAACCCTTAATTGGCGATTTGGTAAGTTTGCTGGTAAGGGGGAATATTTTCGACGGCCACCCTTACGTGACGAGTGAAATCGTCGTGATGGAGGTGGATGAGTGGGCTTCGGCTTGCGCGGAAAAGTTGGCGGAATACAGGCCCTAAGCGGAGTCGCCAGCTCGACATTGAGGGTTTGGTTGTGCTGAGCCCTACAGTCTCTCCAGTTTTTAGGTGCGCAAACGTGCCACTTCCTCTTTAAATATCTCCAACGCACGGTCCATTACACTTTGTGGTGTATAAAAGTGCGGTGAAAGTCGAATGCCGCCACCCCGTTGCGCGCAAATCACGCCGCGATCCATCAAGGCTTTGTGTAAAGTTGGGAGTTTGATTCCTTCGGGCTTGAACGTGACGATG
>JBFHVM010000234.1:0-5078 GCA_041589495.1 Oleiphilaceae bacterium
AACCGAATTGCGTGGTGCTTTGGGCTGGATGGTTGGTGAAGAAGGACGTGGTGTCGCTGCCATTCTCGAAATGGTGGCCATGACGCGCTTTGACTGCATGATTGGTTCGTCGGCGCTGATGCGCCAGGGCATTGCCCAGATTACCCATCATGCAGAGCATCGTGTTGTCTTTGGTAAAAAGTTGAGTGAACAGCCGCTTATGCAAAATGTACTGGCCGACCTGATTCTCGAAAACGAAGCTGGCATTGCTTATACCATGCGTTTGGCTAGGGCGCTGGATCAGGCTGACAGCCCTTATGAGCGCAATCTGGCGCGCATGGGCACTGCGATTGGTAAGTACTGGATCTGCAAGCGCGCTCCCGGCCACAGTTACGAAGCGATGGAATGTATAGGAGGCTCCGGTGTAATGGAAGACTCTATTATGCCGCGCCTGTTCAGAGAGTCGCCTATTAATACGATCTGGGAAGGTAGCGGTAACGTGCAATGTTTGGACATGCTGCGCGCCACGCAGCGTAATCCAGACTCTTTTGACGCCTTTATGGAGGAAATTCACCGGGCACAGGGCAAGCACCCCCTGATGGACCGTATGCTCGATACCGTGCAGGCAGAATTTGCCGACAAAGCTGATATTGAATATCGCTCACGACGCATTGTAGAGCGTATGGCGCTTTCCATACAGGCAGCTACTCTCCTGCAGTTTGGTGATGAGCAAGTGGCAGCGGCCTTTTGTGACGCACGCCTTGACCCTCAAAACAGTGGTTGGGTTTACGGCACCCTACCTCGCGGTATTGATTGTGCGGCATTAATTCAGCGTGCGCGCCCCAAGCTGGCTTAGACGGAAGTATTTGCCTTAAGCGGTTTTCGGGTATACTCCGCCTCCCTGTCTAAATTGAAAGGTGAGCTATGCCTGATTTCTGGGTTTATGCCGGTATCGCTCTGGGTGGACTGCTGAGCGTCGCATTGAGCGGCTATATCTTTGTCACCCTGCGCAAAATGCGGGCGATGCAAGCAGCGATCGCGCAGCGAGAGGCAGAGCAGGAAGCGGAATTGCAGGCGCACAGAGCACATTTGCGCGAAAGTCTCGAAGTGATTGCGCGTACCATGCTCGAAGATCAGGTTGAGCTGTCGGAGGCTTGTATACGACTCAAAGTGCTCATTGATAACTATGATCCCGACCTGCACCAGCAAAGAGGGTTTGCCGTGTTCAACGAGTTACATGCGCGTTTGGCGCATATGCCGACGCATCAGGCGCGAAAAGAGGCCGATCCAAAATGGATTCGCAAACTGGATAAAGAACGCTACCGTCTCGAGCGCGAATATCGTGAGGATTTACGTAGCGCCGGTGAAAAACTTTTGCAGCATCTGCGTGGTCAGTCACTGCATTAAAATTACTAATAAATTCAAACTGTTTTGGTTGCCGGGCTTGGTTGCAAGGTTAAAAACTGGTCCGATTAGACAATAAAAAGCCGCTCAACAGACTTGGCTTTTGGCAAAAGGAAGTGCTAAGTTCTCTTCGCGGTCCAAGACAAATATAAAAAAATTGGAGCATTCACTATGTTAGATCAGATGCCAACGGATGAGATGATCACCGTTTCAGAAGATGTTGAGAAAGGTTACTTTTATCTGGAAAACCGTCAGTTCAAAGGTCCTTTTGCCCGTAGTGACGAGGCAATGCAGGCAGCGTTAACGGCGTGTCAAATGACTGCGCCGGGTGAATGCCGGGCGATCTACCATGGTTCGGTTCGTATGAATCACGATACTCGGCTGCGCGAACCCATGGCCGACATGCGGCAAATTGAAAGTCTCGAATCCATCGATGATGTGGCGGTGTAAACCGCCTTTTCAGTTTGGCCCGCTCCGCAGCGCCGTTCCGATGTCGCGCTGCCCAAACTCCGCTGCCTTCCGCTACTTGAATTCTACTCAGTGTTAACGAAAAAGCGTTTACGGATCTCGCCGACCAGTTCGTTGGTTTCTTCGATGATGTCACTGTGAATAATAAAACTTTGCTTAATCTCTTCGGTGGTTAAGGGGTCTCTAGCCGCTATTTGCTTATCGACGACGCCTGCATGAGCATCAGACACATCGTCCTCTTCCTGGCGTCTTTTGTGTAGCCACTCCTTAATCACCGACATGCTGGCCTGACAATAGGCAATACACAAGGGCACACCCCGAGCATCGGCGACAGCCTGAATGCAGGCACGCTGCCAGTGCTTAAGATTGGTGGCGTCGACAATCACCGACATACCGGCATCAAGAATATGCGCAGTGAGTTCGGCCAGTTTCTGGTAGGTATTGTGTGTCACATCAGGGCTGTAGAGGGTTTGTGCCAGCTCGCCTTTGGGATGGCTGTGGGCATCGATATCGAGCAAGCGTTTACGCTCTACGTCGGAGCGTATTCGGACCATGCCGAGCCGGTCCACCAGTCGCAAGGCAACGGTGCTTTTGCCGGTGCCGGATAAACCGTGCATGGTGAGTACCAGGCGATTGGGCAGATTGCTGCAGCCCTCGGCCAATTCCATATAGCACTGATACTGCTCCAAAAGACGCTGCCGGTCATCGGCATCTTTTGCCATGCCCTGTAAGGTGAAGAGCGCGATTTTTGCGCGCACCACGGCGCGATAAGCCTTATAAAAACCCAGCAGGCGCAGTCCGGCGTAATCGCCGGTAATTTCGAGATAATTGTTGAGCAGGCGATGCGCAAATAACGGTTGCTGATGATCTTCGAGGTCCATGATTAAAAAGGCCAGGTCACTGATCACGTCAATCCAGCGAAAATCATGGTTAAATTCGATGCAGTCGAAGAGGGTCACCTCATCATGAAAAAGCGTAATATTGCCAAGGTGCAAATCGCCATGGCATTCACGCACAAATCCCAGACGCTTGCGCTCTTCGAGTAGAGGTGTGAGCCGGGCAAAGGTGGTTTCGGTCCAGTCGGCTACCTGCTCCAGTTGCATCTGCCAATCATGGGGAATGCTTCCCAGTTCGTCTTGCAGCAGTGCGCGTATCTGCTCAAAGTTTTGACGCATGGGCGCGATAATCTGCTCGGGATCACCAAATTCGCTCTCTTCGGGCGCGGCGTCTACCTGTTCGTGAAACTGTGCGATTTTGTCAGCCAGCTGATCTATATGCGAGAGATTAAGCGAGTCGTTTTGACAGCGCACACTAAACAGATCGGACTGCGAAAACTGGTGCATTTTAATGGCGTACTCAAAGCAGTCAGGATGTGACTCGGCATCCATTTTAGGCTGTTCGCTGGTACCATGAATGGCCACCAGACCTATGTAAATCTCTGGTGCAGATCGCGCATTCAGTTTTAATTCTGCTTCACAATACTGTTTCCGCTGCGCTAATGACGTAAAATCCAGAAAACCCAGATTCACAGGTTTCTTGATTTTGTAGGCATAATCGCCGGTGAGAATGATCCAGGAGATATGTGTCTCTATCAGCTCCAATTGCGTACAGGGGTGGGGGTAGGACTCCGCCTTGAGAAGACTCCGAATCAACGATGGTGTCACGCTCGCTCCCCACGCTCTCTGGATAATGGTACAGGTGGCCTTTGCCAACAAAGCACAACAGCATAATGCAATCGAACAGGGAATACATCCATCTTCATGCCAGCACGTAAACCTGCTCCGGTTTCTGGTAAGCGACCCTTCTTTAAACGCCCTCTGGTATGGAAGTGCTTAACCGTCTCAGCACTTGTTCTGATGGCCTGGTTGATCTATCTCGATGCGCAGGTGCGGTATAAGTTTGAAGGCAAGCGTTGGGCCTTGCCTGCGCAGGTGTATGCCCGGGCGCTCGAGCTCTACGATGGGCGAGCGCTGAATGCTGAGCAGTTTCAGCATGAGTTACGCTTACTGAATTATCGTGCCGTGCGGCATTTGAGTGGTCCCGGACAATTTGTCCGAGACCAGCAGCACTTTGCGATATGGCGTCGGGCGCACCACCTGCCAGAGGGCGAGCAGTCAGACCTGCGCTTATCCTTCCAACTGCACAAAGATGTGGTACAAGAGCTCAGCAGTATCGATGCGCCCGACAGTGGATTTTTTACCCTGGAACCATTCAAAATCGGCGGCATCTACCCTGCTAGTCAGGAAGAACGGGAAGTGCTGCCCTACGCAGAGATGCCTGAGTTGTTGATTTCGGCCTTGCTGGCAACAGAGGACCAGAATTTTTTTGAGCACTGGGGGATTTCGCCCTGGTCGATTGCCCGCGCTATGTGGGTGAACATGCGGGCAGGACGAGTTGTTCAGGGGGGCAGTACGCTCACGCAGCAGTTGGTCAAAAACTTTTATCTATCTCGGGAACGCTCTCTCTGGCGCAAGCTGAACGAGGCTGCGATGGCACTGATGCTTGAGGCGCATTATGACAAACAGGCGATACTCGAAACCTACCTCAATGATATTTTTTTAGGCCAGCATGGCAATATGGCCGTTCACGGATTTGCTACGGCAAGCCGCTTTTACTTTGGCAAGGCACTCAATGAATGCCACCTGCATGAGTTGGCGTTGTTGGTGGCGATCATTAAAGGGCCCAGTTACTACAATCCACGACGGTATCCCGAGCGTGCTCTGGAACGGCGTAACCTGGTGCTCAAGCTCATGGTGGATCAGGGTTATCTGGCACAGGGGGCCTACGACGCCTGGGTTGCCATGCCGCTGGACGTCGTCTCACGGCCTGCCTTACAGCACGACCGCTACCCGGCATTTATGGACATGGTTAAGCGCCAATTGCAGCGCGAGTACGAAGATGAGGATTTGCGCAGTGAGGGCTTGCGGATTTTTACCACCCTGGATCCACAGGTTCAGGAAAATTTAGAACAAGCCGCAGCCAAGGTGCTGGCCAGCCGCAGCGACAAGGAACTGCAGTTGGGAGCCGTGATCACCGGCGTTGCCAATGGTGAAGTGCTGGCAACCCTGGGTGATCGCGATCCCCGGTACAAGGGCTTTAACCGTGCGTTGGATGCCTCGCGCCCGGTTGGTTCACTAATCAAACCTGCCATTTATCTTGCTGCCCTGGAAGAGCCCGAAAACTATCACCTGCTTTCGACGCTCGACAATACGCCGTTCCGGTTGGAG
>JBFHVM010000235.1:0-5013 GCA_041589495.1 Oleiphilaceae bacterium
ATGGAAATGCGCCTTAAAAATGATGCTGCAATTATGAGCGACAGCGAGCGCGCTAAATTGGCAGCCGACCTGGAAGAAAAAATTCAGGAATACAAATACCTGAAGACCAAGCTGGATAAGGCGCTTTCAGAACAGCGTCAGGAGTTTTTGTCGGAGTCGCGTCCCAAGCTCGACAAGGCCATTAACGACCTGGTTGCGGAAGAAAAACTGGATCTTCTGTTGCCAAGAGAGACGGCTTTGTTTGCCAACGAAGCAATGGATTATACGGCCAAGGTGATCGAAAAACTGAATGCAATGAAGTAATCGGAGCACGCAGAGATGATATCGGCAACTTACACGCTGGCGGCCTTGGCAGAAAAAGTCGGGGCGGAGCTCAAAGGCGATCCCGATACACAGATTAGTGGCTTGAATACGCTGCAGGATGCGAGTGCTGGTGATATCAGCTTTTTGGCCAACCCCGCCTATGAAAAGTATTTGGCCGAAAGCAAAGCTGGTGCCGTGATTGTTTCGCCAGCTGTGGCCGACAAGGTGCCCGGCGCGGCATTGCTTCACGAAAACCCTTACCTGGTGTACGCACAGCTGAGTCACTTGTGGGAGTGTGAGTTTGTGACGGAGAAGGGCAGTAAGCACCCTTCTGCACAGATTCACGAGGCCGCGCAAGTTGCAACTACCGCGACCATTGAGGCGGGCGCTGTGATTCAGTCGGGTGCTGTGATTGGCGAAGATGCCTGGGTTGGTGCCAATACAGTCATTGGGCAGGACAGTTTGATAGGGGCCGAGACGCGTTTACATGCCGGTGTCATGGTGTATCACGGGGTCACTATTGGGCAGCGATGTATCGTCCACAGTGGCGCGGTAATTGGTTCCGATGGTTTTGGTTTTGCTCCTGCGGGAGGCAAATGGCACAAGATCGCACAGATCGGCGGTGTCGTCATCGAAGATGATGTGGAGATCGGTGCGAATACGGCCATTGATCGGGGAGCTCTGGACAACACGGTCATCGAGCAGGGTGTGAAGCTCGATAATCATATTCAGATTGCACACAATGTGCGGGTGGGCGCGTATACCGCTATGGCGGCAGGATGCAAGGTGGCAGGCAGCACCACGATCGGCAAGCACTGTATTTTTGGCGGCGCAAGCGGTGTGGCCGGGCATTTGACCGTGGCCGACAATGTGCATTTGACGGCGATGACCATGGTGATCAAAAGTCTGAACGAGCCGGGCGTGTATTCGTCTGGAACGGGCGTACAGCCCAATGCCAAATGGCGCAAGAGTATTGCGCGATTGCGACAGCTGGATCAGTTGGCGGGTCGTGTGAAAAAACTTGAAAAGTCCTTGAAGCCAGGTGACTAGTCGCCTGAGTGTAATGCGAGAGAACAATGGAAATTGATATTCAAACCTATTTGCCCCATCGCTACCCCTTTTTGATGGTGGATCGCGTCACGGAAGTGGAAGCCGGCAAGTTCATCAAGGGCTATAAGAACGTTAGCTTTAACGAGCATTATTTTCAGGGTCATTTTCCTGGCATGCCGATTATGCCGGGTGTGCTAATCTTGGAGGCAATGGCGCAGATTTCGGGCATCCTCGGGTTTGTGACCACGGATAAAAAGCCCAGCGATGACCTGGTGCATTACTTTGCTGGTTCCAATCAGGCGCGCTTCAAGCGTCCGGTGAGACCCGGCGACCATTTGATTCTCGAGTCCAATTTGATTGCAGCCAAGCACAGCATTTGGAAATTTGAGTGTCGCGCACTGGTTGATGACGAAGTGGCCTGTGTCGCAGAGATTATGACCGCAGAGCGGGAGCGTTAATGAGCATACATCCCCAAGCTATAGTTGATCCTTCTGCCAAACTTGGAGAAGGGGTAGAGATTGGCCCGTGGACCCTGATTGGTCCTGATGTTGAGATTGGCGACAACACGCGCATTCACAGCCATGTGGTGGTCAAGGGGCCCACGGTTATTGGTAAGGATAACGAAATTTTTCAGTTTTCCAGTATTGGCGAAGACTGTCAGGATAAAAAATACGCGGGCGAACCCACCCGTCTGGAGATAGGCGACGGCAATGTGTTTCGGGAAAGCTGTACCGTGCATCGTGGCACCGTACAGGATGAAGGTATTACACGCATAGGTAGCCGCAACCTGTTTATGGCTTATGTGCATGTGGCTCATGATTGCGTCATTGGTAATGATTCCATATTTGCCAATAGTGCCACCATGGCTGGGCATGTGCATGTGGGGGATCAGGTGATTCTGGGCGGTGGCACCATGGTGCATCAATTCTGTCGTATTGGTTCGCATAGTATGAGTGCAGGCGGTAGCATCGTGCTGCGTGATATTCCAGCCTATGTGATGGCGAGTGGCCAGAGTGCGTCTGCCCATGGCATTAACTCGGAAGGGCTTAAGCGCCGGGGCTTTAGTAAAGAGCAGATTCTTACCATTAAGCGCGCCTATAAGACGATATTTCGTCAAGGCTTGCGCCTGGTAGAGGCCATTGAGCAGTTAGAAGGGCAGGCTGCCGAAGCGCCAGAGCTTGAGATTCTGCTGCATTCTTTGAAGACCTCTGAGCGCGGTATTATTCGTTAATGGCCGAACAAGCAAAGGCTGATGAAGTTTCCGAACCCATCGTGCCCGTTTCGGATCGCGCGCTGACGATTGGCATGGTGGCTGGCGAGGCCTCGGGTGACATACTTGGCGCAGGCTTGGTTCGCGCACTCAAAAAACGCTATCCCAATGCTCGTTTTGAGGGAATCGGGGGGCCGTTAATGCAGGCTGAAGGGTTTGAGACCCAGGTTCCCATGGAGCGCTTGTCGGTGATGGGGTTGGTAGAAGTGCTGGGGCGGATTTTTGAGCTTATCGGCATTCGTTGGCGCATCAAAAAGTATTTCTTACGTAAAAAGCCGGCTGCCTTTATTGGCATAGACGCGCCGGATTTTAATCTCGGGCTCGAACTGGCCTTGCGCAAACGGGGCGTTAAGACTGGGCACTATGTGAGTCCGTCTGTGTGGGCCTGGCGTCAGAAGCGAGTATTCAAGATTGCCCGTGCCGTCGATTTGATGTTGACTCTTTTTCCCTTCGAGGCGCGCTTTTATCAGCAGCATCATATTGCGGTACGTTTTGTTGGCCATCCTTTGGCCGACAGTATTCCCCTCGAAAACGATGCAGTGGCAGCCCGTCAGCAGTTGGGTATCGCGGGTGAGGATCCGGTTGTGGCCTTGTTGCCGGGCAGTCGCGCGGGTGAAATCGCTTACATTGGGCAAAGTCTCATTGAGGCGGCCTTATGGTTGCGTAAGCGTCGACGAGATTTGCGCTTTGTTATCCCTTGCGTCAATGCTGCGCGCAAGCAACAGGTTGAAGACCTGCTCAAAGAGCATGCTCCGGATTTGCCGGTCACGTTGGTATTGGGGCGTTCTCGTGAGGTGATGCAGGCCAGTAATGTGGTCGTGCTCGCTTCGGGCACCGCAACCCTCGAGGGTATGCTAATGAAGCGGCCGATGGTGGTGGCATACCGGGTTTCGCAAATTACTTATCGCATCATGCGTCGTTTACTTAAGGCGCCTTTTGTGTCGCTGCCTAATTTGTTGGCAGGCCGCGAAGTGGTTCCTGAGTTGCTGCAGGAGGATGCGCAGCCCGAAAAAATTGGCCAGGCAGTGCTTGATCGTCTGGCGCCCCAGGCTTCTCTGGACTTAAAAGAAACCTTTACCTCGCTGCATGCGGCCTTGCGACGTAACGCCAGCGAAGAAGCGGCGGATGCGGTAGTTGCCTTGATCGAGGGTAAGCTGCAAAAGGGAGTTAGCAGTGAGTGAGTTCGTAAGTCGGTATCAGGGTAATCTGGCCGCAGGTGTTGATGAGGTAGGGCGGGGGCCCTTGGCTGGGCCTGTGGTTGCTGCCGCAGTTATTCTAGACCCGGAGAATCCGGTCGAAGGATTGACGGACTCGAAAAAACTCAGCGAAAAAAAACGCGAACGACTTTACGACGAAATTATCGAAAAGGCGCTTGCCTGGAGTATTGCTCGGGCCAGTGTAGCCGAGATTGATGAAATCAATATTTTGCATGCGTCAATGTTGGCTATGAAGCGCGCTATCGAAGATCTGGATTTTGCTCCCGAATATGTGTTGATTGATGGTAATCGCATGCCGCAAGTGGCCATACCCGGTGAGGCGGTAGTGGGTGGTGATTTAAAGGTGCCCAGTATTAGTGCGGCTTCCATTTTGGCCAAGGTGTCTCGGGATCGGGAAATGGCGGCGCTGGACCAGCAGTATCCTGCCTATGGTCTGGCCAGGCACAAGGGCTATCCCACCAAGACACATCTTCAGGCTCTCGAAGAGCATGGGGTGGTCGAGATCTATCGTCGTTCCTTTAAGCCGGTTGCCAGGGTGCTGGCAGGCCGTTGAGTCGCCACAATAATAAACGTGTGGCGGTCGACGAAAATAAATTTATTATCTTGCTTCAATTTTCTGAAAGGGCGTACTATTCTTCGCCCTAATAATGATATCGACACACTTGTGTCGGAGATCGCTTTCCATTTTGGCCCTTGCGTGTTTTCGCTCAATGCGCTTATTCCGGGCTCGCCGAACAGGTAACTCCTGTGCTCACGCACAGCGCAGTACCACGCGTCTCGAACGCGTTTTCAAGCAAAAATAGTAGTTGGTTAAACGGGGTTTGGCTGAGGAAGCCATTCTTTAGAAGTTTTTATGCGTCACCCTCTTTGGAGTGTGCTCGGAAGAGCTTTATTGCTGCTGTCTTCGCGCCGTCACACAGACTGTGTGCGCTAAGTTGCCAAAAATATGTGCTGGAATTCACCACAAATAGGTGGTGACGAAAAGTTGACGGAAAAGCTTGGCCAAATAACGACTAATTCCGTCATGTTTTCGTTTGGCTTACTACACTTCAACTCATATTCCTAGTCAATACGAAGTGGGTTTCAATATGTTTAACATTTCAGGCAGCTACCAAACGGTTAAAGCGCTGGCAGTAACGGCCAGCAGTGCACTGTTAATTGCGTGCAGTGGCG
>JBFHVM010000236.1:0-4997 GCA_041589495.1 Oleiphilaceae bacterium
ATCTGGTTACGCTGGTCAGATCGTTTTGAGGACTATCGCACCGAGGTGTTAGGGCTGGTTAAAGCACAGCAGGTAAAGAATGCCGTCATAGTGCCTGTAGGGGCCAAAGGTGGGTTTGTGTCCAAAATGGCGCCGCAAAATGATCGTGATGCGTTTTTAAAGGAAGGCATCGCCTGCTACAAGACCTTTATTACCGGCTTGCTGGATGTGACCGATAACTTTATCGAGGGCAAGGTAGTACCTCCCAAGCAGGTCGTTAGACACGACGATGATGACTACTATCTTGTTGTGGCGGCGGACAAAGGCACGGCGACTTTTTCGGATATTGCTAACGAGATATCACTAAAAAAAGGTCACTGGTTAGGTGATGCCTTTGCGTCAGGAGGCAGTCAGGGCTACGACCACAAAGGTATGGGTATCACTGCGAAGGGTGCCTGGGTGTCGGTGCAGCGTCATTTTCGCGAGATGGGTGTTGATATTCAGAACGAACCCTTCACCGCGGTAGGTATTGGTGATATGGCGGGTGATGTGTTTGGTAACGGGATGCTGTTATCGCCTTGCACCAAATTGATTGCTGCCTTTAATCATATGCACATCTTTTTTGATCCTGACCCGGATCCGGCTAAAAGTTTCGCGGAGCGCAAGCGGTTATTTGAGATGCCTCGTTCAAGTTGGCAGGACTATGATGCCAAACTCATTTCCAAAGGCGGAGGTATCTATGAGCGTTCGGCCAAGTCCATAACGCTTACTCCACAGATGAAAAGCTGGTTGGGCGTAAAAGACGACAAGATGGCACCCAACCAATTGATTAACTGCATACTGAAGGCAGAGGCTGATTTGCTGTGGTTTGGCGGTATCGGAACCTACGTCAAAGCCGGTATTGAAACGCATGCCGATGTAGGTGATAAGGCCAATGATGCTTTGCGCATCGATGGTTCAGAATTGCGTTATAAAGTGGTCGGTGAAGGCGGCAACCTGGGGATGACCCAGTTGGCTCGCATTGAATACGGTCGAAAAGGTGGTCGCCTCAATACGGACTTTATTGATAACGCTGCCGGGGTGGATTGTTCGGATCATGAGGTAAATATCAAAATTCTGCTCAATGATGTAGTGGGTAATGGTGACCTGACGGAGAAGCAGCGCAATAAATTACTGGCAGATATGACCAATGATGTGGCCGAACTAGTTCTCAAGAATAACTATCGCCAGACCCAGGCCATCAGTATCGCGCACAGAGATGCGCTGTCGCGGATGGAAGAGTATCGTCGCTTGATTAATGCCATGGAACAGGCGGGAAAGTTGAATCGCAAGTTGGAATTTATTCCAGATGATGAGCAGATTACCGAGCGTAAGTCGCTGGGAGAAGGGCTCACACGACCAGAGCTTTCGGTACTTATTTCCTACGTGAAGGGTGACCTCAAAGAAATACTGGACAATCCCGAGCTAACGGACGATCCAAGTCTGGCCAATGAAGTAGAAGTGGTGTTTCCGCAGCAGATTGTGAAGAAATACCGCAAAGAGTTGCATAACCACCGGCTGCGGCCTGAAATTATCGCCACGCAGCTGGCAAACGATATGGTCAATCACATGGGTATCACCTTTGTGGAGCGCCTGCGGCAGTCCACAGGCGCGACTGTGCCGGCCATTGCGTTGTCCTATATCATTGCCCGGGACGTATTCCAGCTAGAGCATTGGTGGGAAGCGATTGAGGCGCTGGATCACAAAGTACCCAGCGATCTCCAAATGAGTATGATGGCCGACTTGATGAGCCTGATGCGTAGAGCCTGTCGCTGGTTAATACGTAATCGCCGTTCGGAGCTCAATGTTGCCGGAAACATGGACAAGTTTGCCAAGGGGATTGCACAAATTGGCAAGGCGCTGCCCAATTATCTCAATGGCCATAGCAAGGAGGTGTGGCAAGCCAAGTTCGATCGTCTGGTAGAGCAGGGTGTGCCCAAAGATGTTGCTGCGACCATTGCGGGTGCCAGTCACTTGTATGCGGCGCTTGGTATTATCGAAGGGCAGGAGAGTACTGGCGAATCATTGGATCGCGTCGCGAACGTTTACTATGCGCTTGGGTCACGTCTCGATCTTACCTGGTTTGGGCAACAGATTAATACCCTTGCGCCACTTACGCATTGGCAGGCTCTGGCCCGAGAGGCGTTTCGAGAGGATCTGGATTGGCAGCAGCGTGCCTTGACCGTAGGGTTGCTCAATCTCAAAGGGGCACCGAAGGATATCGAAAAACGTATTGATCTTTGGGTTAATCAGCATGCAGATTTGATTCAGCGATGGCGGCAAACGCTCACTGAATTTAAGGCAACTGAAGATGCGGAGTTTGCGATGTATGCGGTTGCCCTTCGCGAACTGTTGGATCTGGCCCAGAGTACGGTGCACGCTCTGCCAGGATAATCACTGGCTGTTAGAAGCGAATGGCTACTCTTTCGTGGCCACTCGCGGTTGCTACCCGGCGGGATATAAGCGAAAATACTGCGCTTTTTAAGACCTGTCTGGGGGAAACCTGAATGCCATCTCGTCGAGAACTTGCTAACGCTATCCGTGCCCTGAGTATGGATGCGGTCCAAAAAGCCAAATCCGGTCACCCCGGAGCCCCTATGGGGATGGCAGATATCGCCGAGGTGCTGTGGAACGATTATCTTTCCCACAACCCAGCCAATCCTGATTGGCCTAACCGCGACCGCTTTGTCCTTTCCAACGGTCATGGTTCTATGCTCATCTACTCACTGTTGCATTTGGCAGGTTATGACCTGGGTGTTGAAGACCTGCAAAACTTCCGTCAATTGCACTCCCGTACACCAGGACATCCTGAATATGGTTACACGCCCGGAGTAGAAACCACCACAGGACCGCTCGGACAGGGAATTGCCAACGCAGTGGGAATGGCAATTGCCGAAAAAACACTGGCAGACCAATTCAACACGGCAGCCCACAAAGTGGTTGATCACTACACCTATGCATTTACCGGTGATGGCTGTCTTATGGAGGGTATCTCACACGAGGTGTGTTCTTTAGCTGGCACTCTGGGTTTGGGCAAACTGGTCGTGTTTTACGATGACAACGGTATTTCCATCGATGGCGAAGTCGAAGGCTGGTTTACCGATGATACGCCAAAGCGTTTTGAGTCCTATGGCTGGCAGGTGATTCCTGCAGTCGATGGGCATGACAGTGATGCCATCAAAGCCGCCATCGAAGCGGCGCGCGCTAATACAGATCAACCCACACTGATTTGTTGTAAGACAGTGATTGGTTTTGGTTCCCCCAACAAGGCCGGTAAAGAAGAATGCCATGGTGCGCCACTGGGAGACGATGAAATCGCAGCGACCCGTAAAGAACTGGGTTGGGAACATGGTCCCTTTGAGATACCCAATGATATTTATGCGGCCTGGAATGCCCGTGAGAAAGGTGGTGCGCAAGAACAGGCGTGGAATGAAACATTGGCTGCCTATGCCGCTGCCGAGCCTGAGAGGGCGGTAGAATTGAAACGTCGGTTGGCCGGTGAATTGCCTGCGTCATTTTTGGTGAAGGCCGATGCGTACATCGAAGAGTGCCAGCAAGGTGGTGCCGAAGTAGCCAGCCGCAAAGCCTCGCAGAACACGCTCAATGCCTATGGCCCCTTGTTGCCTGAATTGTTAGGCGGTTCTGCTGATCTCGCTGGTTCTAACCTGACAATTTGGAGTGGTTCCAAAGCGATTACTAAAGAAGATGCAGCCGGCAACTATCTGCACTATGGTGTACGTGAGTTTGGTATGGCCGCCATTATGAACGGTATCGCCTTGCATGGTGGCTTTGTTCCGTACGGCGCAACTTTTTTGATCTTTATGGAATATGCGCGCAATGCTGTGCGCATGTCGGCGCTTATGAAGCAGCGTGCGATCTATGTGTTTACCCATGACTCCATTGGTCTGGGTGAAGATGGCCCAACGCACCAGCCCATCGAGCAAATGTCTAATCTGCGCCATACACCTAATATGGACGTATGGCGTCCATGTGACACCGTTGAGTCTGCTGTAGCCTGGAAGCAGGCAGTGGTGCGCGCCGATGGTCCCAGCTCATTGATTTTTTCTCGTCAGGGCCTGCCTCATCAAACCCGCACCGCTGCGCAGGTGCAGGATGTCGCCAAAGGTGGTTATGTGCTGAGTGATTGCGAAGGTGAGCCCGAATTGATCCTCATCGCAACCGGTTCCGAAGTTGGTTTGGCTCAGGCCGCGGCTGCTAAATTGCGTTCACAAGGCAAGCAGGTGCGCGTGGTTTCGATGCCTTCAACAGACGTGTTTGATCGTCAGAGCGCAGACTACCGTCAGCAGGTATTACCTGTTGAAGTGGGCGCACGTATTGCCATTGAAGCAGGCATTGCCGATTTCTGGTACAAATATGTTGGTCTGGACGGCCGCATCGTCGGCATGGAGAGCTTTGGTGAATCGGCGCCTGCTGGCCAACTGTTTGAGGAGTTCGGCTTTACCGTTGACAACGTACTTGCCGTAGCAGAAGAACTGTTGGAAGACTAACTCGGCTATGACCAAGCGCATTGCCATCAATGGCTATGGACGGATCGGGCAGTGTATATTGCGCGCGCTTTACGAAAATGGATATCGTGAAGTGTTGGAGGTGGTCGGCATCAATGAGCTGTCTGACATTGATACGATCGCCTATTTGACGCGTTACGACACCACGCACGGGCGTTTTGCCGGGAGTGTTGATGTCGATCAGGATAAGTCGGTGATGCGGGTGGAAGGGGATCCCATTCGTATCCTCCGCCACGAGCACCTCGCCGACTTGCCCTGGCGGGAGCTCGATGTGGATCTGGTGCTGGAGTGCACAGGGGTTTACGGCAGTCGTGCAGACGGCGATGCCCACCTTCAGGCCGGAGCTTCTGCTGTACTGTTTTCGCAGCCTGCTGAAGCGGATGTTGATATGACAGTGGTTTACGGAGTGAACCATAACCAGCTTAATTCAGGGCACCGCATCGTATCGAACGC